>NZ_JBSAXF010000036.1:0-48829 GCF_053427845.1 Burkholderia sp. AW49-1
TGGCCGACCGCGACGAAGCGGCCGTCCTTGATCGCGACGGAGGTCGCGACGGGGTTCGTGCGGTCGAGGGTCGTGATGCGCCCGTTGTGCAGGATCAGATCCGGTTGAGTGTCGGTCGTGCTCATCAATATGTCCTCGATGCAATCAGAAACCGAGCCAGTGACGGACCGGTGCGACGGCCGCCACGCCGATCAGCATGCCGGCCAGCCCGACCAGCGCGATCAGCGGCGGTGCGGGCGAGCGCACCTTGATCACGCTGTACACCACGCCGATCAACACGCCGGCGCCCAATGAAGCCAGATACGATTCCATACGCCCTTCCCGACTGAATTAGAATGTGCCGCATTGCCGCCCGGGCGCCTTGCGCCGACAGCCCGAACCGTTTCCGCCCCGTTCGCTTCACTTCGCCGCCACGCTCTCCCGCCATGCAACATCTTCCCGATCTCGAAGCCTGGGCCATCTTCGCGCGCGTCGCCGAGACCGGTTCGTTCGCCAAGGCTGCCGATCTGCTCGGCATCTCGCAACCGACCGTGTCGAAAGCGATCGCACGCCTCGAAAAGCGGCTCGGCGCGATGCTGCTGTACCGCACGTCGCGCAAGCTGTCGCTCACGCCGACCGGCGAACTGCTGCGCGATCGCGCGATCCGGCTGCTCGCCGACGCCGAGCTGATCGAGGACGAGGCATCCGCGCACGCGCTCGAACCGCATGGCCTCGTGCGCGTGAACGCGCCGATGTCGTTCGGGCTGCACCACCTGGCGCCGGTGCTGCCCGCGTTTCTCGAACGCCACCCGCGCGTCGACATCGATCTCGTGCTGACCGACCATTTCGTCGACATCGTCTCGGGCGGTTTCGATGTCGCGATCCGGATCGCCGAGCTGAGCGATTCCTCGCTGCGCGCGCGTCGTCTGTGCGCGGTGCGACGGCCGCTCGTCGCATCGCCCGCGTATCTCGATCGGCATGGCCGGCCAACCCATCCGAGCGAACTCGACCAGCACGTGTGCCTGACCTACACGAACATCCCGACGCCCGACTACTGGCGCTTTCGCCACACGGCGTCGAACGATGAAATCGGCATACCCGTGCGCGGCCGCGTCCGCACCAACAACGCCGACGTCATCGGCCCCGCGCTTCTGGCAGGCCACGGTCTCGCGCTGCAGCCGACGTTCCTGGTGTGGGATGCGCTGCAAAGCGGCGAGCTCGAGGAAGTCATGCACGACTGGAAAATCGCCGACATCAACGTCAATCTCGTCACGCCGCCCGGCATGCTGCGTGCCGCGCGCGTGACGGCGCTGCTCGAGTTCCTCGTCGAACATCTGTCGCACGCGCCGTGGGCACTGCCGCCCGTCTGAACGGGCGGCCCGTGCCCGTTACTTCGCCGGGACGGCCGGAATCGACTCGTGCGGCGTCGCGGTGCGCTGCGCGGCCTTGTGGACCATCGTGTACGCGTAGTCGACGCCCATGCCGTACGCGCCCGAATGCTCCTTCGCGACCGCCATCACGGCGTCGTAGGTGTCGCGGCGCGCCCAGTCGCGCTGCCACTCGAGCGCGACCTGCTGCCAGGTGACGGGCACGACGCCGGCCTGGATCATCCGCTGCATCGCGAAATCGTGCGCGTCCTTCGACGTGCCGCCCGATGCGTCGGCCACCATGTAGATTTCGTAGTCACCTTCGAGCATCGCGCTGAGCGCGAACGTCGTATTGCAGACTTCCGTCCACAGGCCCGACACGATGACCTTCTTCCGCCCGTTCGCGGCCAGCGCGTCGCGCACCTTCTGGTCGTCCCACGAGTTCATCGACGTGCGTTCGAGCGTCTTCTGTTCCGGAAACACGTCGAGCAGTTCGGGGTAGGTGTAACCCGAGAAACTGTCGCTTTCGACGGTCGTGATCGTGGTCGGGATGTTGAATGCCTTCGCGGCCTTGGCCAGCCCGACGACGTTGTTCCTCAACGTCTGGCGATCGATCGACTGCACGCCGAATGCCATCTGCGGCTGCTGGTCGATGAAGATCAACTGGCTGTTCTGGGGAGTGAGGACTTCAAGCTTCGGGTTGCTCATGGCGCGAATCATCCTTGGGACAGGAAACGTTTGAGGCTTGCCTCGATCGGGAACCGGGAGGAGCCGACAGTGCGTTACCCCGGATCTGCGTCTTCCGGTTGCAGCCATTTAATCGGAAAAGCCGTGGCTCGAACATCCAAGAAATGGAATCGATCGAATTCCGAAAGAGCAGGCTCTCAGAGGGCTATCCGCCCTTTTGTTCCACACGTAAACCCGATACGCTTCCAGCACGTTGAAGGCGCGCCCTTCGCCCCCGATCAGCCTATCACGGAGCGATTTTCGTCATGAAACCGTATTTTCTGTCGCTGTTCGCAGGCATCCTCGCCGGCGTCATCTACGGCGCGCTCGGCGTGAATTCGCCGGCACCGCCGATCATCGCGCTCCTCGGCCTGCTCGGCATGCTGGCCGGCGAACAGATCCTGCCCCTCGCGCGCCGGATGCTTTCGGGCTACCGGCTGAATACCGCGTGGCGCGATGCGCAATGCAGCCAGCACATGTTCGGCGCGCTGCCGGGCGGTGCCACGAACGACCGCAAACCGTCGTGATGCAAGGCTCATGACCAACGTCGAACTGTTTCATTACCTGCTGCTGTTGATCTGCGGCGCGGGCGCGCTCACGTGGCTTGCGGAGCGGATCTCGATTCCACCGGCCGTCGTGCTGCTGCTCGGCGGCTGCGTGGTAGCCGTCGCCGGCAAGCGCGTGCCCGACATGGACCCGGCGCTGCTGCTTGCCGCCGTGTTGCCGCCGCTGCTGATGTCGAGCGGTTTCTATACGGCGTGGAAGGAATTCCGGCACGAGCTCGGGTCGATCGCGTCGCTCGCGCTCGGCGCGGTGGCGTTCACGACGGTCGCGGTCGCGCTCGCCGTGCATGCGGTCAATCCGGCGCTGCCGTGGGCGGCGTGCTTCACGCTCGGCGCGATCGTGTCGCCGCCCGACGCGGTCGCCGCGAAGGCGATCCTGCAGCGCCATCCGCTGCCCGCCCGGCTCGTCGCGGTGCTCGAAGGCGAAAGCCTCGTCAACGATGCGTCGGGCCTGCTGCTGTATCAGATGGCCGTGTCGGCCGCGCTCGCCGTCACGATCACGACCGCGAGCGCCACCGGCCTGTTCTTCTCGCTCACGCTGATCGGCATCGCGGTCGGTCTCGCATGCGGTCATGCGATGTGCTGGGTGCTGCAGCGCCTGCGCGAGCCGATGCTCGGCATCGTCGTGACCTTCGCGATGGCGTGGGGCAGCTACGGGATCGCGGAAGCCGTGCATGGCTCGGGCGTGCTGTCGGTCGTGACGTGCGGCCTCGTGCTCGGCGTGCGCCAGCATCGCGTGTTCGACGCCGACATGCGGATCAAGGCGAAGGCGACCTGGGAAGCGATCGTGTTCGTGCTCGACGCGCTCGTGTTCATCCTGATCGGCCTCGCGCTGCACGCGATCCTCGCGCGCGTGAACCACGAAGGCGCGGTGCTGATGGCCGGCCTGCGTGTCGCGCTGCCGGCGACGGCCGCCGCGATCGCCGCGCGCGTCGTCTGGGTGTTCGTCGCGATGTGGCTGCCGGGACGCCTGCGCGCGCCGCGCGCGGGCCACGCGCCGTGGTCGTGGCGCGAGGCCGTCGTGCTCGGCTGGTCCGGCATGCGCGGCGTCGTGAGCCTCGCGGCCGCGATCGCGCTGCCGAACAACTTCCCCGGCCGCGACCTGATCCTGTTCAGCACGTTCCTGCTGATCATCGCGACGCTGGTCGTACAAGGCGGCACGCTCGCGCCGCTGATCCGCGTGCTGAAGCTGCGCCCGGCCGCGCGGCACACGATGTCCGAGCATGCGGTGCGCGCCTACACGTTCGGTGCGGCGCTCGCCGAGCTCGATGCTCGCGAACAGCGCGGCTCGGGCCTCGAACGCGCATCGCTCGACCGGCTGCTGACCGAATACCGCAGCCGCGTCGCGTTCAACGAACGCGCGCACCGCGACGGCGCCGAACCGGCGGACGTGCGCGCGCGGATGCTGCGCGTCGAGCTGGAACTGGTCGGCGTGTCGCGCGACGCGCTACTCGAGCTGCATCGCGACGGCCGGGTCGACGACGCGGCGCTGCACCGCATAGAATCCGAGCTGGATTTCGAGGAACTGCGGCTGCAGCGCCTGCTCGAACCGTAACACCTCGCCGGCCCGGCCATGCCCGGCCGGCCCGCCCCCCTTCCCCACATGGAATTGCAATGAGCGAACTGACCGTCGAAGCGAGCATCAGCTCCGTCGATTACCTGGTCCATTTCACCGACGGCGTGCATCAGTGGCGCGCCGACGAACCGGCGTCGCTCGGCGGCGGCGATACCGCACCGACGCCCGTCGCGCTGCTGCTGTCGAGCCTCGGCGCCTGCACCGCGATCACGCTGAAGATGTATGCGCAACGCAAGGGCTGGCCGCTCGCCGAAGTCCACGTGAAGCTCGCGCACGAATCGGGCAGCGCGGGCAGCACGATCATGCGCCGCATCACGCTCGACGGCGATCTGACCGACGAGCAGCGCGAGCGCCTGCTGCAGATCGCGAACGCGTGCCCGGTGCACAAGATCCTCACGCATCCGGTCACGATCGATACGGCCATCGCCTGACTCACCGACACCGAGAAACCCACCATGTCCGCATCGATCAAGACCCTGCTCACGCCGCGCGAGAGCGACATCGGCAACCTCGTCGTGCGCCGCGTGCTGCCCGCGCGCGCCGCGCGCCTCGTCGGGCCGTTCATCTTCTTCGACGAAATGGGGCCGGCCGTGCTGCCGGCCGGCAGCGGAATCGACGTGTTGCCGCATCCGCACATCGGCCTCGCGACCGTCACCTACCTGTTCGACGGCACACTGATGCATCACGACAGCCTCGGCTTCCGGCAGAAGATCGTGCCCGGCGACGTGAACTGGATGACGGCCGGGCGCGGCATCGTCCACTCGGAGCGCTCGCCCGACGAGGACCGCCCGCATGAACAGCCCGTGCATGGAATCCAGACCTGGGTCGCGCTGCCGGTCGAGCACGAGGACACCGCGCCCGCGTTCGTGCATCACGCGGCCGACACGCTGCCGTCGTTCACGCGCGACGGCGCGAGCGTGCGCGTGATCGCGGGCACCGCATTCGGGCTCACGTCGCCGGTCGCCGTGTTCTCGCCGACGCTCTATGCGTATGCGGAATTCGCCGCGGGCGGGCAACTCGCGCTCGATGCGGAACACGACGAGCGCGGCGTGTATCTCGTCGACGGCGACCTCACGATCGACGGCACGCCGCTCGCACCGGCGACGATGGCCGTGCTCGAACCCGGCGCGAACGGCGCGCTCGCCAGCGAGAACGGCGCGCGCGTGATGCTGCTCGGCGGCGCGCACCTGCCGGGCGAGCGGTTCATCGAATGGAATTTCGTGTCGAGCGAGCGCGCGAAAATCGAGGCGGCCCGCGACGCGTGGGCCGCGCAGACCTTCGGCAAGGTGCCGGGCGAGGAAAACGAGTGGACGCGCCAGCCGGCGCGCCGCGCGCAGTAAGCCGGCTGCAGTCGGCATCATCGATGCAACGCGGCCGGCATTCACGCCGGCCGCGTTGCGTTTACCGCTTCAATCCCATCAGCTTCGCGAGCACCGGCCAGCGGTCGAGCGATTCGACGAACGCGCGCCGCGCCTGCTCGTCGACGTAACGGGCCGGGTCCAGCGCGGGCAAGTGCCGCGCGAGGCCGAGCACGTCGTTCGGTTGCGACAGGCGATCGTCGTCGCCTTCACCGATGTTTACTGTTCGTCGATCCATACGCCGTCCGGAGTCTTGACCGCATAGCCGGCGCTCGTCTGTATCGTCACCGTGCCTTCGTTCTCGCCGACCATCCGCGTGCGCGGCAGGTCGGCCGCATATTGTGCAAGTGTCACGCCCGGCTTGAACGGGCTGTTCGACACGAGGTTCGACAGCAGCTGCGCGAGCGCGAGAAAGCTCGTCGGCTGGTCGATCACCGTCGTCGTGCCGTGATTGCCGGTGAAGCCGACGAGCCGCACGCCGACCGGCCCGTGAACGATGCGCGGCGTCGGAATCTCGCGCAGGCCCGCGACCTGGTTCTTGTCGCCGCGCAGCGCGGCGCCGTGCTCGGGCACGAACACGATCACCGCGCGCCGGCCCGACTGCGCGATCAGGTCGGCGAGCCTGTCGAAGTCGTTCATCAGCTTGGTCGCGCGCTGCGGATACGAATCGATGCTGGTCAGCGCACTGCCCACCACGCGGTTGCCGTCGTGCAGGCTGATCGTGTTGTAGTACAGCGCGACCGGGCCCGGCACCGATGCGCGCTGCGCGTACCAGTTCGCGAGCGTGCCGTAATCGTCCTTGATCGCCGAGCCGTCGAACGCATGCATCGCGACCGGGGCGGCGGCGTTCGAGATCATCGGCGCGTCGGGCACGCCGATATTGTCGTGAATGACCTGCAGGAAGTTGTCGAAGTGGCCGTCGTGGTTCAGCAGCGACTGAACCGTGTAGCCGGCGGACGCGAGTTGCGAGAACAGATGGCACTGCTGCGGCGCCGGTTTGTACAGGTCCGCATGCGCTTCCTGCCCGCAGCTCGCGCGCAGCACGCGGATCGCGGCCGGGCCGCTGTAGCTCGCGGCCGTGCTGAAATTGTTGAACAGGTAGTCGAAGTGACTCAGCATCGGGTGGTTGCGTACCTTCGCGGCGTCGAGGTCGTCCCACGACAGCGAGCAGACGTGCAGCACGATCACGTCGAACTGCGCGGCCGGGTCGTTGCCGAGATGACCGAACGCGACCTGGCGCTGCGATTCCTGCGCGCGGAACGTCGCGAGTGCCGCGTTGTGATCCTCGGGCTGACCCGCGCGCGCACCCGTCGCGTTGGCCTGCGGAAGCGGCGCGGCAACGCGCGCCATCAGCCCGTTACCGGCCTGCCACAGCGGCATCACGATCAGCACGGCGAGCACGAAGGTCGCAACACGTACCCAGCGATTGACGACGAAATAGACGATCAGCACGCCCGCGACCGTCAGCACCAGCACGGGCGGCAACAGGCGCGGCAGCAACTCCATCCAGTAGTCGAGGCGAAACGTGCCGACTTCGCGCGCGACTTCGGCGAGGCGCGCGAGCGGCGGCGCATGCATTTCGCGCGCGAGGAGCGGCACCGCGATCGCGATCGCGACGAGCTGCCGCACGATGCGCCACGCGCGCCGCCGGATCGGCGCGCTCGCCGCGAGCGCCAGCGCGAACGCGAGGTTCGCGAGCCACAGCGGCTGCAGGTGGCCGGTCGCGAACAGCGCGAACTTCAGGATGAAATACAGATTCCAGAACGTCATCTAAACCACTCCGTGATGGGCGCCGCGTCAGTCGCGCGCCCGATCGAGCTTCGGCGCCAGCATCGACTGCACGCCGCGCGCCGCGCCCTTCCACATTCGTACGTAACCGTCCAGGCCCACGCGCAGCACTTCCTTCAGCCCGCGCAGCGGCGTGTCCGCGCGCGCGCTGGCGTGCCAGTCGAGCCACGCGTCCGCGCGGCCGAACGTGCACTGCACGAGCTGGCGCTCCTGCTCGAGCGTCAGCGCGTCGAAGCTCACGCCGACGTGCGTCGGCGTCACGCGGCTCACGCGCACCGGGAACGGGAACGGCCGGTCGCCACGCGTCACGCACACCGTCAGCGTGTCGCCGACGGCGAGCGACAGCCCCGGCACCGCTTCGAGGCCGAGGCCGCCGGTCGAGTAGTCGCTCGTGAAGCAAGCGGCCGTCGACCCGTCGGCGAGCAGCAGCGTCGCCGGCACACGCATCGCGATCCGGTGCGTGACGCGCACCTGTTTGGTCTCGCGCGCGACGGCCAGCGCGGCGCCGAGCATCGCGAGGTTGTAGACGGTCCAGCCGAGCGTGATCAGGATCGTCGACGCCTCGTCGCCCTGATCGGCCACGAGCCGCCACAGGCCGGCCGCGATCGCGAGCACGTTCAGCGCGAACAGCACGAGGTACGGCTTCGACGTCGACCAGTCGACGTAGCCTTCGTCGATCTTGCCGCCCTTGTCGGTCACGTTGAACTTGCCGTGCTTCGGGCTGAAGAACGCGACGGTGGTCGGCAGCGCGATGTACCACGCGAGCACCGATTCATAGACCTCGGCCCAGAACGAATGGCGATAACGCCCCTGCATCCGCGAATTCGCGACGTTCGCGAGCACCAGGTACGGGATCACGTAGCTCGCGAGCGCGATCGACGACGCATTGATGAAGTACAGGTGGAAGAACAGGTAGGCGAGCGGGATCGTCAGGAACACGAGCCGCGGGATCCCGTAGAAGAAATGCAGCATCGCATTGCCGTAGCAGATCCGCTGGATGAAGCCGAGCCCGCGCCCGAGGAACGGATTGTCGATGCGGAAGATCTGCGCCATCCCGCGCGCCCAGCGCGTGCGCTGCTTCACGTGGCCCGCGAGGCTCTCGGTCGCGAGGCCGGCCGCCTGCACGGTCGGCAGGTAAGCCGACGTGTAGCCGCGGCGATGCAGCTTGAGCGCGGTGTGCGCGTCCTCGGTGACCGTCTCGACGGCGACGCCGCCCACCTCTTCCAGCGCGCTGCGCTTGAGCACCGCGCACGATCCGCAGAAGAACGTCGCGTTCCACAGGTCGTTGCCCGACTGCACGAGCCCGTAGAACAGGTTGCCCTCGTTCGGGATCTCGCGGAACGTGCCGAGGTTGCGCTCGAACGGATCGGGCGAGAAGAAATGGTGCGGCGTCTGCACCAGCGCGCATTTCGGGTCGCGCAGGAACACGCCCATCGTGGTCTGCAGGAACGAGCGCGTCGGCACGTGATCGCAGTCGAAGATCGCGATGTATTCGCCGTGCGTCTTCGGCAGCGCGCGGTTGATGTTGCCGGCCTTCGCGTGGCGATTGTCGTCGCGCGTCAGGTAGCCGATTCCCGCTTCCCGCGCGAACGCCTCGAACTCGGGGCGGCGGCCATCGTCGAGCAGGTACACGCGCAGCTTGGCGGTCGGCCAGTCGATGCTCTGCGACGCGAACACGGTCGGCTTCACGACTGACAGCGGCTCGTTGTAGGTCGGGATATAAATGTCGACGCTCGGCCAGCTGTCGGGATCGTCGGGCAACGGCACGATCGGCCGGTCGAGCGGCCATGCGGTCTGGATGAAGCCGAGCAGAAGGATCATCCACGTGTAGGCTTCGGCACCGTACAACAGGTAGCCGGCAAACGCCTCGACGGGGCTGCGGAAATCGAGCGTCTGGGTCGTGCGCCACCATACGTAGCGAACCGTGGCGAGCAGCGCGAGCGACGCCAGCGCGAGCGTCGGCAGATGGCCCGGCAGGCGGCGCAGCGCCAGCGCCAGCACCGCGACGATCGCGAAGAACGCGAACTGCGCGCCGGGCATCAGCGGCGACATACCCGCCGCGGCCCACATCAGCGCACCGGCGATCAGCAGCAGCGGCGCGAGCCAGCGGTGCCGGCCGACGCCGTGCGCGCGCGCGTCGAGCCAGCCGCCCCAGCGCGCCCACGGCAGGCGCCCGAGCAGCGCGTCGAGGCGGGCGCCGAGCGCGCGCGCCGCGACGTAGACCGGCACGACGAACGTGTCGAACCATGCGAGCGGATCGCGCGCGGGCCGCTCGTCGGCCGGGCGCGGCGCGCGCACGATCGCGCGCCACAACCATTCGCGCGGGCTCAGCGGCTGCAGCACGCCCCACTCCTGCGCGAGCCACAGGAAGGCAACGCGCGCCCGGCGGCGCACGGGATCGGGCCGGCCGGGCGGCGGTGCATGGAAGAACAGCCGCACGAGCCAGTCGAGCAGCGTGCGCTGGGCCGGCAACCCGATCCCGCGCGCGCACCAGTCGATCGCACGCTGAGCTGCGGCGCGCCAGCGCGACGCGAACGCGGCCTTCATTGCCGCGCTCCCGTGCGGCCGGCCGCGGCCGCCGCGAGCCACGTATCCACCCAGTTGGCGACACCGTTGAGGTCGTGCGCCGCCTGCGAATACGGCGCGTCGTCGAAGATCCAGGTGCCGCGCGCGAGCGTCTCGGGCACGGCCGCATCGACGTGAATCCGCTGTTCGAGCATCGACGCCGGCCCCGCGACCGCGCGCAGCATCGCGAGCGCATCGCGCTGCATGTCGCGCGCCGGGTTCAGCCGGTTCACGACGATCCGCAGGTCGCCGCCGCCGGCCCGCAGCGCGTCGAGGCGCGCGGCGACCGTCGCGCACGCGGCCGGTTCGGGCGGCACGACGACGAGCGTCAGGTCGGCACGGCGAATCGCCTGTTCGGCCTGCGGCGACGGATAGCGCGCGGTGTCGACCAGCACGACGCCGTCTGCCGGCAGCGCGATCTCGTCGAGCGCGCGCGACAGCCAGGCCGGATCGGCCGCGAGCCGCGCATCGCAGGCGGCGGCGCCCGCTGCGTCGACCTGGCCATACGGCACGAACAGCACGCCGTCGGCATTGCGCCACGTATGCGCGTGCCATGGCGCGGCGTCGCCGGCGTCACCGAGCAGGCTGTGCGCGAGCCCGTGCTCGGCCAGCGTGTCGAGACCGAGCGTCGCGCCCATCAGGTTCTGCGCGTCGAACTCGACCGCGACGACCGGCCGGCCGCGGCGCGCGAGCAGCACCGCGAGCGCGGCGGCGAGCGTCGTGCGGCCCGCGCCGCCGGTCGTCGACGTGACGGCAATCGTCTTCATGACGCGGCCTCGCCGGTACGGCCGGCTTCGGGCAGCAGGCGCCCGCGCAGCGCGACCGGCACGAGTTCGCACGGCACCGCGTCGCGCCGGTGCAACCCGCGCGGCGCATGAAAACCGCGGCCGAGACCCAGGTGCTGCGCGACGATCCACACCGGCACCGCGATCGCGATGCCGACGACGAATCCGATGACGAGTTCGGCGATCATGCGCCCTCCTGCTTGCGCAGCGGCATCGCGCTGCGGACGGCGCCGCGCGTGCGCGCGACGGGAAATTCGGCGGACGGTGCCCGTGCATCGGCGGCCGGCGCTGCATCGCCGGCGTGCGGCGTCGCATCGGCATGCGCGTCGACCGTCCCGGCCGCTGCGACTTCAGCGTCCGGTTCGGCGAGCGGCGCGACATCCTCCGCGCGTTCGATCGGCGCGCGCGCCGCACCGGCCGGTTTCGCCGTCGCGAACAGGTCGCTGTAGTCGGCGATCGGCGCGCGCCGGTTCTCGGCCTTCAGCGCATCGAGCTCGGTGTCGATACTGCCCTGCCCGAGACACACGACGCGATCGGACAGCGTGTCGACCGGCACGTCGAAGATTCGCGCAAGCGCGTCATCGGCATCGGCCGGCTCGCACGCGAACAGGAACACGTACAGGTGTCCGGCATCGGCGGTCACGACGTCGCCCGCGCGGCGCGGCCGACAGTGCCGCAGCGCATCGACGTGCGACATGCCGGGCAGCAACGCGATCTTCGCGAGCGTATGCGGCAACGCCAGCACGGCGCCGCGATCGAGCACCGCGCGAATCCGCAGGCAGAAGGCGCCGACCGGCAGATAGCCCAGCACCGAATCGCCGAGCGCGGCCGCGAGCGCCGCACGATAGTCGGCCGCGACGGGCCGCGCATAGAGCTGTCCGCGCAGCGCGTTCACGGCCGCGTGAATCCGCGACGCCGGCAGGTCGCGCGCGACGACGCGGTTTGCACCGACGCTCAGCACGAGCATCTCGAACTGCTGGCGCAGCACCTCGCCGCGCTCGACGACGGCGATCTTCAGTGCGCCGCCGGATTGCCGGCGCAGTGTGTGAACGGCCGCGCACAGCGCCTCGAGCTGCGCGTGCGTGCGGAACGCCAGAACCGCGGTCGCGGCCTGCGCACGCGCACAGGCGGCGACGACCGCCGCGTTGTCGTCGACGATTTCCCAGCCGGCGGGTACGCGGCTCGTTTCGTCGAGCACCGCGCGGCTGACGACGACGCGATCCTCGTCGGTCGCGAGCTTCATCCGGCGCGACGGCTCGGCGGCGCCGCCGTCGACGATCGCCGCGAGCCGGCCGCTCGGCGCGAAACGCAGCGGCCGCACTTCACCGGCCGCGAGCGTGTCGCCGGCGCGCCAGAAATCGACAACCCACAGCAGTTCGCCGTGCGTACGCTGCAGCTGCGCGACGCCCGAGCACACCCCGTGAAAGCCGCTGCGCGGCGCGCGATTCGCATCGCGCACGAGCGGCGGATCGTCGGTATCCAGGTCGGCGCCGGTGCGCACGATCTCCGGATCGACCAGCAGCACCAGCGCGATCCGGTGCGTGCGGCACCAGTCGGCGAGCGCGTGTGCCTCTTCCGCGAGTGCCGCCGGATCGTCCCAGCTGAACCAGCGCTGCGCGCCTTCGATGAAATACAGCGAGCGCGCGCGAAAGCCGAAGCGCTTCATCGCGCGCAAGCCACCCGTGAGCCGCGCGAACGGACCGGCCGCCGCACGGCGCGGCGCAGCGGGTTCGCGCGCGGCATCGCCATCGGCCTGCTCGTGCGCGGGCGGCATCGCCAACACGTTCAGGTTGCGCGGCCAGCCGGCCGGCTGCGCGCCGCCCGCGAAACCGCGCGACTCCATCTGCGCGGCGACGCGCGACGCGTCGCGCGACAGCACGACCGTCACGTCGCGCGTGCGCGACTGCCGCGCGCTTTCCCACACCAGCGCGTCGCACGCCGGCGTGCCGGCAGCGGCATAGATCGCGTAGAGGCCGCCCGCTTCCAGCTGCGTCCACGTATCGGGCAGCCCGTCGATCGCGAGCCGGCTCAGCGGGCCGGCGCGGCCACCGGCCGGCCCGGTGCGCAGCAGCGCGCGCAGACGGCCCAGCAGGCCGGCGGCGCCGAGCGCGGGACGGGTTGCATCGATTTCCGTATTCACGCGCTTCCCCCAGGGTCTGCTTGCATATGGAACGCACACGCGTTGCCACGAGAACGGCCGCTCGCGAGGCGTGGGACGCCGCGAATACTGGCCGTATTCGCAAGGAGCGCAACGCGGCGAGCGGCCGTTCTCGTGGCAACCCCAAACCAAAAAGTCGTTCCAGGGGAACGCCCGAAATCGCCCGCATGGCGGCGTCGCTCGTCGCTTGTTTGGCTCGGCCAAACGGCGCTCCTCACTTCTTGCCCTGCAGGCGATTTCGGGCATTCGCATGTACGTTCCATATGCAAGCAGCCCCTAGTAATCCGAATAAAGCCGCACCGGCGTCGGCGTGACGAGCCAACTGCGCTCCGCGCGTGCGTCGAACGCATAGCGCAGGTACACGAGCGCCGAACTCGGCGCATAGTCGTGCGACCGGTCGACGTGCAGTTGCGCGCCGACGCTCAGGTGCGGATTCACGCGATATTCGACGATGCCGTTCACACCGTACGAGAACGACACGCCGCGCGTCGAACTGCCCGTGTAGACGAGCCCCGCCGCCTCCTGCGCGGCGCGCTGGTTCGCGAAGGTCGGGTAGAACAGCGAATCCTTTTCGTAGCTGTTCGAGATCCCGGCCGTGACGGTCAGATCCCACGACAGCGCGTCGCGCCGCCCCGCCCATTCGATCGGCACGCCGAGCGACAGGTAGCGCTGCGGGCTGTAGTAACCGCCCTGCCCGTACGTGTAGAAACGCAGGTTCTGCGCGTAGTGCCACGCATTGCCGACGAGCCCCGTGCTCACCTTCATCGTCGCGCGTTCGTACACGGGCACCGTGAAGCCGGAGCGCAGCGTGACTTCCGCGTTGCGCTCGACGTTGCGGCCGGACAGCACGCCCGCGCCGAGTTCGGCGAACAGGTTCACGCGCCCGACGTCGACCGCCGCGCGCAGGTTCACGCCATCGCGACGCACGCCGCCCCATACGGCTCCGGTCCACGGGTCGCGCATCCCCGCATACGACAGCACGCTGCTCGTCTCCGGCCGGCGCGACGCGTTTATGGTGAAGCTCGCCGGCCCCGCGTCGAATCGGTAACGTACGCCGCCGACCAGGTAATGCACCGGAAAGCCGAGCGGCGACGTGCCGAGATCGACGCGCCATGCATCCGTGCGATAGCCGGCGCCGAGCGCGACACCCGTCATCGGCTGATGCAGGTCGCCCGGCGGATGCGCGATCGACGCGGCGGCCGACGGATTCGCGGCGAACGGCGCGGGCAGCCCGATCGGCGTGTTGAGCGCCGCGTAGGTCCCGAACGTCTTCAGCGAATATGCATTCGGGTCGCTCGTATCGAGCGTGCCGGCGTCCAGATGCACGGTGTCGAGCTGCAGGAACGCATGCCCGTCGTAGCGCACTGGCATCTGCATGTAGATCGGCACCTGCTGCGCGCGGTACGCGGAAATCCCTTCGTCACCCGACTTGTACGCGGGCAGCCAGCCGATCTCGATCTCGGGATCGCGCCGCTGCGCGAGATCCGCGAACGCGGCCTGCGCGGGCGTGCGACCGTCGCGGCCCGGGCTCACGCCGCTCGTGCGCTCCTGCGACAGCGACAGCCGGTACAGCGATGCGGCATCGTCGTAGCGGCCCTGCGCCTCGGCCACGCGCCCCGCCGCGACCGTCACGTCGGCACGCGCCGGGTACGCGGCCTGCAGCGGGTCGATCACCTGCGCGGCTTCGTCCGGGCGGCGCAGCGCGTTCAGCCGGCGCGCGACCGACAGACGCGTATCGACGTCGTCGTCCGGCGTGCGCGCGAGCACGGCCTGCACGCGTGCGAGCGCGGCCGCGCGGTGGCCGCTGTCCTCGTCGATACGCGCGAGCGCGAGCTGCGTATCGGCATCGTCCGGCGTGCGCGCGACGACCGGCGCGAGCGCGGCGCGTGCCGCGTCGTAACGGCCCTGCGCGCGTTCGAGGTCGGCCAGTTCGAGTGCGTAGCGCTTGTCCGCGCGGCCGGCCGGGCTCGCCCGATCGAGCAGCGCGCGGGCGCGCGCATATTCCCGTTGCGCGATCGCGTCGTCCGTCTGCCGCAGCACGAGCCGCAGCGACTGATCCTCGATCCGCGCGGTCTGTGCCGGCGTCAGCGCCGGCTCGCGGCGCAGCGCGTCGAGCCACGCGGCGAGCGCGTCGTCGCGCCCCGCGCTGCCGAGCAGGTCGCCGTAGCGCAACCGCACGTCGGGATCGGCCTCGCGCGGATGCGCGGCGATCCAGTCGCGCAACGGCGCGAGGCCGCGCTCGGGTTCGCCCGCGTCGATCCACTGCGCGCCGACCGCGGCCAGCATGTCGGGATCGTCCGGCGCGCTCGCCTGCGCATGCGCGAGCGACGCGGTGAAGGCCGCACGATCGCCACGGCCGAGCGCGCCGCGCGCGCCGGCCAGCGAATTTTCCGCGTCGAGCTTGCGTGCGAGCGCACGCATGCCGTCCGAACGTTGCGCATCGTCGACGCCCGCGAGCGCGGCCTGTGCGCCCGCGATGTCGTCGAGCGAGTTGCGATACAGCGCGGTCGCATAGCGCATCTCGGGCGTGTCGCTTTGCGCGAGCCCGTCGTCCATCACCGTGCGGCCGAGCTGCGGCAGCCCCATGTCGCGATACAGCCGCGCAAGCGCGAAACGCGTCCACGGCGCATCGGGCGCCGCGCGCACCGCCGCCTCGTAGCGTTGCGCGGCCGGCCCGCGATCGCCCTTGTCCGCAAGCGCGCGCGCCTCGCTCGCGAGCAAGTCGGCGCGCAGCCCATCGAGCGCGCGGCGGTCGTCGCGGCCCGTCACGCGGCTCTGCAGCGCATCGAGCAGCGGGCCGATGCGATCCGCGCGGCCGGTGTTCTCGTACAGCGTCGCCGTGCCGCGCACCGCCGTCAGATTCGGCGAACGTGCGGCGAGGAGTTCGCGGAGCAACGGCTCCGCGCGCGCCCAGTCACGCTGCGCGAGCAGCGCATCGGCAAGCTGGAGCTTCGCGTCCGGGCTGTCGGGCTGCATCGCGAGCGCGGCGCGCGCCGCGCGCTCGGCATCCTGCGGCCGTCCGGCCGACGCCGCCGCGCGCCCCTGCGCGATCAGCCCCCAGAACTGCGCGGTGCGCGCAAGGCTCTGCCACTTGCCGCGCTGGTCGGTCGACAGCGCCGCGGCGCGCGTGAACAGCGCGCGCGCTTCGTCGTGCCGGCCTTCGCGCAGGCGCAGCAGGCCGAGTCCGCCGACCGCATCGGCGTCGCCGGCGCGCGCCTGCGCGGCGCGCGCGAGCAGCGGATCGGCGCCGGCCAGGTCGCCGCGCGCGAGCGCCTGCAGGCCGCGCTGTTGCGCGATGTAGCCCGGATCGCGCTCGAGCAGCCGCTGCGCGTCGCGCTGCCGCTCGAGCGCGGCGGCGCGATCGCGGAATTCGGTGTCGTCCGGCACGAGCCCGAGATAGGCATGCAACGCGTCGAGATAGGCGGGATCGGTGCCGGCGGACTGCAGCACGCGCCGCCACACGGCCATCGCTTCCGTATGATCGGCGTCGGGCCGCTTCGCGAGCGACCACGCGATGCGGTTCGCCTCCGCACGCGTGTCGTCGCGCTGGTTCAGGAGCCGCGCGAGTGCCAGCGCCGCGTTGGAATCCTGCGGATCGGCCGCGACCGCGCGGCGCAGCGCGGCGATCGCCGGTTCGCGGCCGCCCGGCGCGTTCGCGACGATCTGGTAATACTCGGCGCCCAGCGCACCGGACGGCGCGCCGTTCGGAAACAGCGCGACGATCCGGCGGGCCGCCTCGTCGGCGCGGCCGCTGCGCGCGAGCAGGCGGATCTGCGCCATCTCGCCGCGGCCGCTCGTCGCGACGCGGTATTCGTCGGCCGCGCGGCGCGCGTCGGGCGCCGCGGGCGCGCGCGCCTGCAGGCGCGCCAGCGTGGCCTGCGCGCCTTGCGCATCGCCGAGCCGCAACAGCACGCGCACCTGTTCCGCGAGCAGTTCGGGATCGTCCGGCGCGATCAGGAGCCCTTTGCGCAGGGCATCGCGCGCGAGGTCGTCACGATGCTTGGCACCCCACATGCGGGCGGTCGCGAGCTGACGCCGCGCGTCGGGTGACGCGGCCGAGGCCGGCGCCGACACGGCATTCGGCGCGACGGGTTGCGTCGCCGCGACGGCGACGGCGGCCGGCGCCGCCGCGGAGACCGACGACGCGAGCCACGCAAACCCCGCGACACGCCGCGCGCTTTGCTTCATCGGGCCGCGCATGAACGGCCCTCCCAGCGCGCATCGAGCGCCCCGTCCGCGCCGAACCGGTAACGGCCCTCGCGCCAGCCGAGGCCGAACAGCGTCAGCACGCTCGTGTAGTAGCCGGGCGCCGACTGGCGCGCGAGCGCGTCGACACGGGCCGCCTGCGCATCGGCGAGCGCATGCTGGCCGCGCGCGTCGAGGAACGGCACGGCCGCCGCCGAGAAGCCGCCGTTGCCGTCGTTCGGCCCCGCGACGCCGGTCGTCGTATCGACCTTCTCCGGCGGCGCGCCATGCGCGGCGATGTAATCGGCGAACGGCGCGAAGCGCGCGAGCAGCGGCGCGGCGAGCGGATCGGCGCGATCGAGCATGCCGGCCCACAAATACACGCGTATCGCGTTGTAGGCGCTTTCCGCGTGGGTCTGCGGATCGGGCGCGAAGCCGGCGCCGGCGCGATACAACGCCCAGTCCGGCGCAAAGCCCTTCGGCGCGGTGTCGAGCAGCACGCGGCCGGTGCTGGCCGCGAGCGCGGCCCAGCGGCGATCGTCCGGCAGCCGCGCGGCGAGCCCGCGGATCACCTGCGGCGGCGAATAGCTCGGGTTCACGCGCCATCGACCATCGGCCAGCCTGAATCCGGTCGGCCCGGGCAGCAGCGTGAGGCCGAGGCCCGGAACGCTGGCCGTCTCGTCGTCGAGCACGCGCTTCGCGAGCAGTGCGCCGCGCGCCGTATAGCTGCGCTCGTGCCACAGCCGTCCGGCTTCGACGAGCGTGTACGCGATCCACAGGTCGGCATCGGACGCCGCGTTCGCGTCGAGCACGCGCCACGCGCCGTCCGGCGCGCGGCCCCACAGCCACGCCGGCAGACGGGCGCTCAGGTCGCCCTGCGCGAGGTTGTTCTCGGTCCATGCGAGGATCGTGTCGAACGTGTGCCGGTCATTCGCGACGAGCGCGAAGAACAGTCCATACGCCTGCCCCTCCGATACCGTGCGCGAATCCGCCGATCCGACGTCGATCACCCGGCCGTCGGCCGACACGAAATCGCGCTTGAACGCGTCCCAGCGCGGCCACGCCGCGCCGCACCGCACGTCGGCCGCGCTGCCTTGCGCGGCCTGCGCGCGCCCGGCGGCCCCCGTCGCCGCGCACACGGCCGCGGCGGTCAGCACGAGCGCCGTGCCGACCCGCCGCGCCGGCTGCGTTGCCCGTCGCCTTGCGAATGCCCACGCCATCCGTTACATCCCCCGTCGGCGCGCGGCGATTCTCTGCAGCACGCTGAACACGCCGAGCGCGAGCAGCAGCCCCGCGACGACGCCAACCGCGCCGAGCACCACCGGGTGCCGCGCCGCTTGCGTCCAGACGCGCGCGTACCACGGCACGAAGCCGACCACGTACGGCTCGCCGACGCGCAGGCTGTCGACCTGCCCCGGCCGAACCAGCGCGAGGTCGCCCTGCAGCTGCGACACGAGGCCCGGCTTCTCGAATACGTCGAGCAGATCGGCCAGACGCGTCTGGTCGGTCGCCGTCAGCGCCACGACGCTGCGGCCATGGCTGCCCGGCAGCTCGAACCCGGCCAGCGCCGCGAGCGATCCCGTCTGTTCGATATGCGCGCCGCCGTCGGCCATGCCGACGCCGTTGCGCCAGCGCTCCTTCACCGAGAACGCGACACGCGTCGCGCCCGTGCCGGCCTGCTGGTCGATCGACAGCGGCAACGCCGCGCGCCAGTGCGACAGCAGCGGCGACGCAGGCGAGCCGTCGATCACGAGCAGGTCCTTGCGGCCCGCGAGCGCGGCGACGTCGCCGGGCCGCGCGACCTGGACGCGCAGCGCCGGGAAGCCGGTCCACTGCCCCATGTGGCCGAGCATCGTCAGGTAGGCTTCCAGCTCCTGCGGCGACGGCCGGTCCGGCATCACGACAGCCGTCTGCGACAGGTCGGCGAAGCGCGTGAACGGGAAACCGCTGTTCGCGAAGAACGCGAGGTTCGGCAATTGCGCGTAATGAACGAAGTGCGAGAAGTCGATCGTCGAATCCGGATCGATCGCCGCGCGCTGCGGCTCGGTCGCGGTGCTCGAGCAGAGCCCCGTCTTCTGCGAATCGAGCGTGAAGCGGAACTGCAGCTGGTTGCCGCTGCCGACGCGGAACGCCGGAATGTCGACATCGCTCGTCACGCGCCCTTCCGGCACCGACAGCAGCGGCAGCTGCATGCGCCCGCGCGCGTCTTCCGCATGGGCCGGCCCGAGCCGGTACGACTTCACGAGCTGTTCGTTGATCTCGACGGCGAGCGTCGAATTGTCCTGCACGGTCGGCGCCGTGTAGCGGTAGCGCAGCGTGATCGGCACGCCCGAGCCGTTCCACGAATGCAGATCGGCCGGCACGCGCAGGTTCAGCCGGATCGCGTCGGGCGACGTGCCGCGCACTTCGAGTTCGCGCGGATCCGACACCAATTCGCGGAACGTGATCGGCCGGTTCACCGGCAGCCAGCGCGGTGCGTCGTACGGCTTGCGCGGTGCGCCGAGATCCACGTGCGCGACCGTCGCCGCCGGGCCCGACAGCGCCGCGCGGCCGAGCACGAGCGCCGCGACCGCGTCGTCGACCTCGGCGGCCGTGCGGCCCGTCACGATCAGCAGCTTGCGGCCCGGCGCGGCCGGGTTGTCGGCGACGGCGAGCAGCGGGCCATTGACCGACGGCAGCGCGAGGCCGACCGGCAAGGTCGCGGCCGTGCCGACCACGACCGCCTGGTCGTCGGCCGGGAGCGTCGCCGCAACCGGGAAGCGCGCCTGCCGGTAGTCGGCCTGCGCGCCGAACCACGACGCGAGCACGCCGGCGCTGCGCAGCGTCGCCGAGTCGGGCGACGCCGGCAGCACGAACGGCAGCCGCAGGAGCCCGTTGTCGCGCCGGTCGAAGAACGGCGCGGGCAGCAGCGCGAGATCGTTCGGCAGGCGCACCGGCGACTCGTCGAGGATCAGTTCGCTCGTCGGGCTCACGTCGGCCCACAGCGCCGAGCTCGACGGGTCCTCGCAGTGGTCGAGCGAGTAGTGCGCGATCAGGCGCAGGCCGATCTGGTTGAAATCGGAGAAGTAGCGTGGATCGATCGGGATATCCTGCGTGACCGTACGGCCCGCGCGCGTCGCGTCGAACGGGACGGTCGCGACCACCTCGCCGTTCATCGACACCTTCAGGTGCGACATCGGGAAGACCAGCGCCGGCGAATACGCGTAAGTCAGGCGCAGCCGCGCGCCGGTGACCACGCGGTCGAGCCGCACGCCCGCATTGATCGTGCGCGCGTCGTCGGCGCCGCGCAGGTGGACCGGATCGAACGCGCCGAGCGACGCGAACGGCAGGTGCACGGTCGTCGCGGGCTGGCCGGCGGACGCCGTGCTGGCGACGCTCGGCACGGCCGCGCCGCTGGCGGGCGCCGTCACGGCCGTGCTGCCGGCGGTCGCCGAAGCGGCCGCAGCCGGCATGGGCGCGGCCGACAGCGCGGCCGCGTGGAACGCGCCGAACGTGGCGAGCGACAGGACGAACAGCGACGCGGCCGGCTTCATGCGCGGCCCCGCTTCGTCAAGATCGTCCGGTCATCAAGCGCGCCGCAACCGACGCGCGCAAAGCAGCTATGCCCGTGAGTGCACATCCCCACTGCTTCCCCTCAAAGTCTGGCCTGAATGCATTTATCGAAACGACGCGGCGAATCATTTTGCTGCCGATTCGTCGGACAGCGCGCACCGGGCACCGGCGCTCGCTCATTCGTCACACTATCTCAAAATCAAGACAAAACTCACCCTGATTCGTGCTGACGAAGCGAAAAACAACTCAATCCGGTCGGAAATGCTGCGCGTCGCGATGGAATGGCAAGAGTTACACCGTTGCTGCCGGCCGGACCGACCGGCATACTGCCGGCGCTGCCGAACCGGCGGTCCGGCGCCCCGGGAAACCGGCCGGATGCCGGCGGCGGCCCGTTGCGGGCCGCCCGGAACGCGCTGCCGCGTGAGCGGCGCGTATGCTACCGCAAGCCCGGGCCGCGTGCTGTGCTTTCTTCATGGAAAACTGACTTGGATCAAATCGTCGACACCGCTACCCCGTCCTCCGACACGCTGCTGCGCATCATCGCCGCGCAGACCGAGATCGCGAAACTCGGCCTCGACCTCGGCAGCGTGATGGCTTACGTGGCCGAGCAGGTGCCGCAGCTCACGGGCGCGAGCGGCGCGGCGGTCGAATTCGCCGAAGGCGACGACATGGTGTACCGCGCCGCGTCGGGCTCCGCCGCCGGGATGCTCGGGCTGCGGCTGCGCCGTTCGGGCAGCCTGTCCGGCCTGTGCGTGACGCGCGGCGAACTGCTGCACTGCAAGGATTCGGAATCCGACCCGCGCGTCGACCGCGATGCGTGCCGCCGGGTCGGGCTGCGCTCGATGCTCGTGATGCCGCTCACGCATGCGGACACGACGGTCGGCGTGCTGAAGGTGATGTCGCCGGACATCGACGGCTTTTCGGCCGCCGATGCCGGGACGCTGCGGCTCACGGCCGACCTGATCGCCGCCGCGATGTTCCACGCGGCGCGCAACGAGGCCAACGAGTTGTACCTGCGCGCGACGCACGACGCGCTCACCGGCCTGCCGAACCGCGCGCTGTTCTACGACCGCCTGCGCCAGTCGATGCATACGGCGCTGCGCGCGAACGGCCGGCTCGGCATCCTCAACATCGACATGGACGGGCTCAAGCCGATCAACGACGGTTACGGCCACCGCGCGGGCGACGCCGCGCTGCGCGAGATCGCCACGCGAATGCAGCGCGCCGTGCGGCGCTCGGATACGGTCGCGCGCGTGGGCGGCGACGAGTTCGCGGTGATCCTGCCGAACGTCGGCAGCCGCGACGACGTCGACGCGCAACGCGCACGGCTCGCCCGGCAGGTCGGCGAGCCGTTCGAATTCGACGGGCATCCGCTGCGGCTCGGCGTCAGTGTCGGCGTCGCGATGCTGCCTGACGACGGCACAGACATGAACGCGCTGATCGAGCATGCGGACCAGGCGATGTACGAGGTGAAGCGTACGCGGACGCAGCGGGCGGCGCACGCATAACCAGCTCGACCACCCCGGGCCGCGACCGTCCGGACCGCTCACGGATGGCTCACCGCCCCCGCCGCGATCGCCAAACCGACCACGATCCACTGCACGATCGCGACCAGCACACTGGCACGGCACAACCCGACCGCACCGCGCACACGCGCGTCGAGCGCGCGTCCGGCCTTGCCTGCGTCGATCCAGCCGAGGTCGGCAAGCGCGCGATCGAGCGCGGCCAGCCCGTCGTCGGCCGACGCATCGCCCGATACCGTGCGCGCGAGGGCGGCGAACAGCCGCCGGTCGATCTCGATGCGCACCGCGTACCACAGCGCGGCAATCCCCGACGCGGTGCTGATCACAGCCAGCACCACGCGCGCGATCGTCGCCGGCGGCCAGCCCGCCGCGATCCACCAGCCAGCGCCGGCCGCGGCCAGCGCAGCCGCGATCGCCCGCGCGCCGGCGTCGAGCGCCCCGCGCGCGGCAGCGATCCGAAACGGTGCGGACGGGTCGCGCATCACGCCCCTCCCGTCACGCGGCGACGGTCGATCCAGTCCTGCAGCACGGCCACGCCGTCGTCCGACCATACCGCGCGCGGCCGCACCGCCCGTACCGCGGCGAGCGCGTCGCGCGCGTCGCCGAGCCCCCGCCGCGCGGCGAGCCAGGCAGCCGCGCACAACACGCTGCGCCCGTAGCCGAGCGCACAGCAGACCAGCACGTCGCGCCCGTCGGCGTGCAGGCGTTCGAGCGCCGCGACGGCCGCCGCGAGCTGCGCCGCAGTGGGTGCCACGAGGTCGAGCTGCGGCACCGACGCATACGCGAGCGACGCGTCGGCCGCGGTCCGGCGCGGCATCTCGGCCGTCAGGTCGACGAGCGCGGAAAAGCCGTGGCGTCGCAGGTCACGCGTGGTCGGCGTGCGGCCGATCGACACGCGCTCGTCGATCCGCACCGGCGCCGGATGCCGGAACGTCCACATCCGTGAGTTGACGAACGCGCCGGCGATCGTCGGTGCGAGCAGCCAGCGAATGAACACCGGGAAACGGCCCGCCTCGTCCTTCTGGAACGCACCGGGCGCGCCGCGCCGGTAGATCCACGCGACGCACGCGAGTGCCAGCGCGACCCACCCGGCCGCCAACGCCCAGCCCGGCGCGCGCGACACGCAGCCAAGCGCCACCAGCGCGGCCAGCGCCGCGCCGAGCGCATAGCGGCGGGCAAGCGCGCGGCCGGCGGCGGACGGCGAGCCGGTCGCACCCGGCAGTCGCCCGGCGGCATCACGCAACGGAAACAGGAACAGCGCCAGACAGCCGACGGCCGCACCGGTCGGCACGTCGATCGCGTGATGCTGGTAGGTCGTCAGCACCGACACGCCGATCGCCGCGAACCATGGATGCAGCACGAGCCGAGCGACCGTGCCGCGCAACTGCTTCGCATAGACGGCCCACAGCACGACGAGCAGGCCGATGTGCAGCGACGGCGCCTGGTTGAACGGCTTGTCGAACCCCATCAGCAGCGTGAACAGCGCGCCGGCCACGCCGCCCGCGTCGGGCCGCTCGAAGCCGAAGCGCAGCGGCCACGCGACGAAGCACGCGACCGACACCAGTTGCACGGTCAATAGCCGCTTCACGTGATCGAGCAGATCGTCGCGGCGGGTCCAGAAGAAGAACGACAGCGCGTACAGCAGGTCGATCGACCAGTACGGCACGATGGTCCATGGCACGAACGGAATCGCATGTTCCCAGCCGAACGCGAAGGTCGGCACCACGGCCCGGCGCGCGGCGAGCCAGTTCGCGAAGCCGTACGAGGAGAAGAACACCGCGCCCATCGCCGCGAGCCAGCCGACGCGCAGCGCTAACGACGCGTCGCGCGCGCCGGCCGCCGACTCCGCGAGACTGTCGCCCGCGCCCGCGCCGCCGCCGAGCGCGCTCATGACGCGTCGACCCGCTGCGCGAGGCTGACCGTGAAGATGCCCATCTCGTCGATGCGCTGGTCGAGCTTGCGAAAGCCCGCGCGCGCGACGAGCTCGTCCATCTCGGCCTGCGAGCGGCGGCGCATCACCCAGGTCGCGTCGCCACGATGATTGTTCAGCGCGCGCGCGATGAATTCGAGCTGCGGATGCCACGGCTGCCCGGTATAGACGAGATAGCCGCCGGGCGGCACCGCCTGCGCAAGCCCGCGCAGCGAGCGTTCGATCAGCGCGTTCTCGCCGAACAGTTCATACAGCCCCGACACAATCGCCAGCGTCGGACGCGGCTCGAGCGTCGCGAGCGACGCCTCGTCGAACGCGTCGCCGCGCTCGAAGCGCGCGATCGGCTCGAGACCGCGCTGCGCGATCAGCACGCGCCCGGCCTCGACGTTCGGCGGGCTGTAGTCGCGCAGCGTGATGTCGTCGGGCGCCGCGCCGTCGCGTTCGGCGGCCGTCGCGATCGCGTCGAGCACGTAGCGTCCGTGCCCGGCCGCGATGTCGACGATCCGCACCGGTTCGCCGTGGCCGCGCAGCCGGCCGATCGCCGCACCGATCAGTTCCTGCAGATGCACCTTGCGCTGACGGATGCCGATCCAACCCGGCGAATCGAGATAGGTGCGGTCGATCAGCGCGCCGACGCCGAGCCGGCCCTGCGCGCGGTTGCGGTAGACGTAGTCGAGCGTCGAACCCGAATCGAAGCCGAGCCGCAGCCCGAGCGCGATGCCGTCCGACAGCGCGCCGCCGGCCTTCAGACCCGCCCGCGTGATCGCCCAGTACGCCCGTGCGAACGGGTTCGCGGGCGGGCGGCCGAGCGCCGCGTATTCGTCGTGGAATGCGCCGCGCCGGTCGGCGTCGGCCAGTGACACGCGCGGGCTCGGCGTATCGAACTCGCGCAGCACGAACGCGCGCAGCGGTGCGAGCGCCTGCGCGCGGTCGCGCTCGCCGAGCGTGTCGTGATAGAAGCCGGGCAGCACGATGCGCTCCTTGCGCGCGGCGCCGAGCCGCTCGAAGAAGCGGTCCTGCGGGCCGCGATGCACGACCCAGTCGGCGCCCGAGATCAGCAGCTGCGTCGGCACGGTGATCGCGGCCGCATCGGCGACGATCCGCTTCGCGGTGTCGTGCAGATCGAGCAGCATGTTCACGGCGATCGGCCGCGTGATCAGCGGATCGGCCGCGTAGCTCGCGATCCGTTCGGGATCGTGCGTCAGGAATTTCGGTTTCACGTAGCTGCTCACGTAGAACAGCCCGCGCAGCTTGTGCATCAACCGCAGCCCCGGCCGCGCGAACGGTACGTAAAGCTTGATGTGGAACGCCGGCGACGCGACCACGAGGCAACGGATCGGCGGCGCGTAGTCGTGTACCCAGGTGGCAGCGAGCACCGCGCCGACGCTCTGGCCGACCACGGCCATGTCCTCGATCGCGATGCCGTGCGTGTCGCGGATATGCTCGACGAAGGTCTGCAAGTCGCGCACCGACGCGGCCGCGCTCGGACTGTAGCCGCGCGCGCCGGGCGAGCGGCCGTGGCCGCGCGCATCCCACGCGAAGAACGCGAAGTCCGGCAGGTCGAGCTCGTCGATGAGGTGCGCGACGCGCGCCGAATGTTCGTGGCCGCGATGCAGCAGCACGATCGCGCCGCGGCAGCGCGGGCCCGTCGCGGGCCAGTGGCGATAGAACAGCGTTTCGCCGTCGTGCGTGATGAAGTCGGCCTCGCGGGCCGTGCGTGCGTTCATGCGATCTCTCTCGTTTCGTTATTCGAATCATGCGGCGCCGCCCTCCGGCGCCGGTCCCACTACCGCCGTCAGCCGCCCGCTTCGGCGATCCCGGCCTGCACGCGCCGCACCACCGTCACGATCGACAGCACGATCAGCACGCGCCACAGCCATGCGGCGACGCTGCCGACCGGCAGACCGAAGCCGATCCACAGCGCGAACGCGCCGAGCACGAGCGCGCGGTCGCTCTTGCCGAACGGGCCGTCGTAGCGGCGCGTCGCGCCGGCGAGCGGGCCGATCAGCCCCGCGCATTCGACGATGACCGCCGTCAGCGCGAACAGCCAGACGTCCGCCGCGGCGAACGCCGAAATCGCGAGGAACGGCAGCACGAGCGCGACGTCGGACACAATGTCGCCAAGCTCGTTCAGGTACGCGCCGAGCGTGCTCTTCTGCCCGTGCTCGCGGGCGAGCATGCCGTCGATCGCGTTGAGCGCCATCCGCACGAAAAGCCAGATCGGAATGAGCAGGAACAGCACGCGGGCGAACACGCCGAGCCCCGCGAGCGCGCCGACGACGATCGAGCCGCCGGCCGCGAACAGCGTGACCTGGTTGGCGGTGACGCCGCGTTCGGCAAGCGAATCCGCGAACGGACGCAGACGATTCTGAAATTTCGGTTTGAGTGCGTAGAGGCTCATCGTTTTATTGGTTCTTCACGTTCGGACACGTTTTCGGCTGCCCCGCCCCGGGCGGCGCCCCCCCGTCGACGGAGACTTTCGACAGGTGGTCGCCATCGTCGCCGAGCGGCCCCGACGCGTCAAGCCACGCCCCGCGCCGGCCGCGCCGGGCAATCTGGCGTTTTCGATGGAAACTCGCGATAATCCGCTGGCCCGCGAGCGCAGCAATTCATTCGAACTGTGCCGGGCGCTCGTGCAACAGCCGATTATCACGCCGTCGAACGGCGAATTCGCCGCGACGCAACACCCGCCGGCGCATCGTCCGATTATCGCGGCCCTGCGACAGGCAGCCACGAATTTGAAAAAACTTGAACAATGGCCGTCCGGCGCGCATCCTGCCGCGCCGGCATTCCGGGATTCCGCCCGCCGCGCATGCGCGGCCGCGCGGGCATGCATGCAGGAGGCGCCGCGCCGATGAACATCCTGAACGTCTGGCAGCGCGATTTCCTGCTGTCGATCGTGCGGCTCGTCGCCGGTGCGTATCCGGTCTGGCATCAGGCGCCGCCTTCCCCGACGCAGAAGATCTACTTCTCGAACCATACGAGCCACATCGACACGCTCGCGATCCTCGCCGCGCTGCCGCGCGACGTGCGCGCGGTCGTGCGGCCCGTCGCCGCGCGCGACTACTGGGACAGCAGCAACATGAAGCGTCACATCGCGCAGAAGCTGCTGAACGTCGTGCTGATCGACCGCCACCGCGAAAGCGGCGGCGACCCGTTGGACCCGGTGCGCGACGCACTGCGGCAAGGCCACTCGATCATCATCTTTCCGGAAGGCACGCGCGGCGCCGAAGTCTTGCCGCAGCCGTTCAAGAGCGGCCTGTTCCATCTCGCGACCGAGTTTCCGGAGGTCGCGCTCGCGCCGGTCTATCTCGAGAACCTGCAGCGCATCATGCCGAAGGGCGCGATCTGGCCCGTGCCGCTGATCTGCAAGGTGCACTTCGGCGCGAACGATGCGCTCGGTGCCGGCGAAGACAAGCCGACCTTCCTCGCCCGCATGCGCGACGCGATCGTCGCGCTCGCGCCGCCGCAGCGGCCGGCCGGCTGAACGCGGCGCCCCCCTCTCCCTTTTCCGGACCTCTCCATGCGAACTCTCTTCTGGGAACTGGTCGCTGGCGTCACCGGCGTGCTGGTGCTCGCGACCGTGATCGGCGCGATCCTCGGCGCGCGCAGCGGCGGCACCAGCGCGACGATCGTCAACCTGAACCAGCGCATCCGCGCGTGGTGGGCGATGATCGCGATCATGGTCATCGCGATCAGCCTCGGCAACAACGTCACGTATCTGGTGTTCGCGCTGCTGTCGTACCTGACGCTGCGCGAATTCATCACGCTCACGCCGACGACCCCAAGCGACCACACGACGCTCTTCATCGCATTCTTCGTCGCGATTCCGGTGCAGTACCTGCTGCTCGGGATCAACTGGTACGGCATGTATTCGATCTTCGTTCCGGTGCACCTGTTCTTCGCGATGTCGCTGGTGTCGGCGCTCACGCAGGACACGCGCGAATTCCTGAGTCGCAATGCGAAGATCAACTGGGCGCTGATGGTCTGCGTGTACGGGTTGAGCCATGCGCCGGCCGTGCTGATCCTCGACATCCCGCGCTACGCCGGGCAGAACGCGCTGCTGCTGTTCTTCTTCCTGTTCGTCGTGCAGATCAGCGACGTGCTGCAGTACGTGGTCGGCAAGCTGTGCGGTCGCCGCAAGATCGCGCCGCGCCTGTCGCCGTCGAAGACGGTCGAGGGCTTCGTCGGCGGCGGCCTGCTCGCGACCCTGTGCGGCGCGTCGCTGTATCGCGTGACGCCGTTCAGCTTCGCCGCGGCATTCGGGATCTCGCTCGCGATCGTGATCGCGGGCTTCGTCGGCGGCCTGGTGCTGTCGGCCGTGAAGCGCTCGCTCGGCACCAAGGACTGGGGCTCGATGGTCGCGGGCCACGGCGGGATGCTCGATCGCGTCGACTCGATCTGCTTCGCGGCGCCGGTGTTCTTCCACCTCGTGCGCTACGTGTACGTGTGATACCGGGATGGCGGGACGGCGCGACGCCGTCCGGTCCCGATTACCGCACGCTCGATCTGACGCACAACGTCGTCGACGACGGCGTGCGGTTCAACGTCGTGCAAATCGCTCGGCAGCAAGCGGCGCCTCGCCCGCGAACCGGTCACGCTGCGCGACCTGACCCGGCCCTGCGTGCGCCGCATCATGCCGGTGCCGTATCGGCCGTTTGCGGACGCGCGAGCTTGAATTCGCCGACCGTTTGCGCGAGCTGCGCCGCCTGCTCGCGCAACAGCGCCGCGGCCGCGGCGGACTCCTCGACGAGCGCCGCGTTCTGCTGCGTCGAGTGATCGAGTTGCGAAACCGCCTGATTCACCTGCGCGAGGCCGGTGCTCTGCTCGTTCGCCGCGACCGACATTTCCGCGATCACGCTCGTGATGCCGCGCACGCCCTCGACGATCTCGTCCATCGTCGCGCCCGCCGTGTGCACGAGCCCCGACCCGCCCTCGATCTTGTCGACGGACGCCTGGATCAGCTGCTTGATTTCCTTGGCCGCCTGCGCGCTGCGTTGCGCGAGCGTGCGCACCTCGCCCGCGACGACCGCGAAGCCGCGCCCGTGCTCGTTCGCGCGCGCCGCCTCGACGGCCGCATTCAACGCGAGAATGTTGGTCTGGAACGCGATGCCGTCGATCACGCCGATGATGTTCGAGATCTCGTTCGAGGCCGCCGTGATCTCGCCCATCGTCGCGACCACCTGGCTCACCACCTCGCCGCCGCGCATCGCGACGCCTGACGCGGATTCCGCGAGCCGGTTCACCTGCGTCGCCGCATCGGCCGAGTTGCGCGCCGTGCCGGCAATCTCCTCGAGCGCCGCCGCGGTCTCCTGCAGGCTCGACGCCGCATGCTCGGTGCGGCTCGACAGATCCTGGTTGCCCTGTGCGATCTCCGCGCTCGCCACGCTCACCGATTCACTGAACCCGCGAATCTGAAGCAGGATCGCCGAAATCTTTTCCGCAAACACATTGAACGCGCGTGCGATCTGCGCAGCCTCGTCGTTGCCGTCCGCCCGCAGCCGTTTCGTCAGGTCACCGCTGCCGCTCGCGACGTCGGTCAGTGCATCGCGCACCAGCAGCACGCGCTTGAATGCCGCATTCGTCAGCGCGCCGACGAGCGCGGCCGCGATACAGGCCACGATGACGATGGCCACGAGCGTCGTCGTCGCGACCGCGCGCATGCCTGCCGTCACGTCGGACCGGTCGAGCGCCATCACGAGCGACCAGTCCGTGCCGGCGATCGGTTGCGCGCGCAGCAGCTTGGTCACGCCGTCCACCGCGATCGCCACCGGCTCGCTCGCACGCTGCAGGCTGGCGAGACGATCAGGCGTCAGCTCCGGCGACAGCTGCACGGCCGGCTTCATGATCAGGTCGGTCTTCGCGCCCGCGATGAGGCGCCCGCCGCGGTCGACGAGAAACGCGAAACTCGCCGGTGTCGGGTGCATCGACGCGACGATCGCGCTCGCGCGTTCCATGTAGAGACTCGCCGCCAGCACGCCCTTCAGCGCGCCGCCGCGCATGATCGGCACCGCGAATGCAAAAGCCGGCTTGCCGGTCGATGCGTCCTGGTACAGCGCGGTGACGACGAGCCGGCCGGCCTCGACCGCCTGCTTGTACCACGGACGCGCGGTCGGATCGTAACCGGACGCGAGCGGGATGTTCGAGAACGCCGTGCGGTCCGGCAGGCCGAGCGTCAGCACCTGGAACCCGCCCGACTTGCCGAGCAGCGTCAGGGCCGGCAGCGGATCGCCTTCGCCGATCGCCAGTGTATCCGCGAGTGCCTGGGTCTGCTGCGCGCGGCTCGCGACCCACTCGTCGAGTGCCAGCGCATGGCCGGCGAGGACCGAACGCAGGTTCTGGTCGATGGTTTCGTCGTTGTGTTGCTTGACGACCTCGTACACCAGCCCGCCCGTGACGGCGAGGGCCGTCACGACGATGGCGACGCAGGTTGCCACGATCCGGGCACGAATTGATGACAGCATGATGACGGCGATCTCCGGTTGCGCGTTGTTATCGAACAGTCAAATGAGTACGCAAACGGGTTTAACGACCGGTCGAGAGGCAACTTGAGGTTCGACTGGTCAGACCGCTCAAAAAAAAACGGAAGGCCCCCGGCAGCAGCCTGGCGGATCGATATCGCCGAGGGCTCAACGCGCCGGCGGAATGGGAGCCATTGCAGGCGCACGCGTCGACCACGCGCATCGCCGTCGCGACCTGCCGATTCCGTGAGCGCGAACGTGACGGTGAGCGAGCGGCCTGGTGACAGCGCACACCGTCGCGACGTCACGCCGTCACGCCGTCACGCCGGATCGGGCAAGTCGATCGCCAGCAACGCCGAGCTGACCGACTTGCCGTGCGCGTCGAGCGCGAGCGAGCGCGTGACGCCCCCGCCGAGCGCATCGCGCAGCACGAAGTTGAACGCGGCAAGCGCCGGCAGCTCGTAGCGCACCACATCGCCGTGCACGATGCCCGCGAGCCATGCCTTCACCGCCGGCGCATCGAGATGCGCGCGCAGGTATTCGTAGTGACGCGGATCGCGGCAGATGACCGATACGTTCAGCGTATTGCCCTTGTCGCCGGTGCGCGCATGCGCCAGTTCACGCAGTTGCATCATGCCTCCACGAATGAAAACGACGGCGTTACGTCCGTGCGCGGCAGCAGCACCGACTGCACCGCGATCACCTCGCGCGTCGACTTGAACGCGCCGCCACCGCCGGCCGGGCCGTTCGTATAAAGCGTCTCGACTTCGTTGCCGATCCGCGCGGCCTCGGCGGCGCTCGCCGCACGACCGGCCACCCGCACGCGGACTTCGGCCGGTTCGCCACGCACGGCAGGCGTCGCGTCGCCGTACAGCGAATCCACGCCGATCAGGTCGAAGCGCAATTCCGTCGCCGCCACGCCGGTCATCGCGAGCCGCTCGCGGACGATGTCGAGCGCGAGCCGCGCGCGCGCCAGCGCACCCGGCCCCCCGTACGAGATCTGCCCTTCGCCGATATGGCCGTCGACATACGCGACCGACACCTTCAGCGTGTCGGTGCGCGCGCTGCCGCGCCCGCCCGTCACGCGCACGCGGTCCGGCGCCTCCTCCGCGACGGCCACGCGCGTGAAATCCGCGACGACGTCGGGCTGCAGATAGCGCGCCGGGTCGTGAATCTCGTACAGCAGCTGTTCCTTGCAGGTCGCCGCGCTCACGCGGCCGCCCGCGTGCGGCACCTTGGTGATCACCGCCGAGCCGTCGGCCGCGACCTCGCCGATCGGGAATCCGAGCCGCGCGAGATTCGGCACGTCCTTGTAGCCGGGGTCGGCGAAATAGCCGCCCGTCACCTGCCCCGCGCATTCGAGCAGATGGCCGACGACCGTCGCGGCCCCGAGCGTGTCCCAGTCGTCCATTCGCCAGCCGAACGCGTGGATCAGCGGCGCGGCGAACAGCGACGGATCGGCGACGCGCCCGGTCAGCACGACGTCCGCGCCGGCCGCGAGCGCGTCGACGATCGGCGCGGCGCCGAGATACGCGTTCGCGGACACGATGCGGTCGCGATACGCGGCGACCTCGTCGCCCGACTCCTCGAAGCGAAACGTGCCGCGCAGCACGACGTCGAGCACGTCGTCGCCTTCGATCGCCGCGACCTTCAGCCCCGCGAGGCCGAGCGACTGCGCGATCTGCGCGGTGCGCCGCGCGGCCGCGCGCGGGTTCGCCGCGCCCATGTTCGACACGATCCGCACGCCCCTGGCCGCGGCCGCCGGCAGCACCGCATGCATGCGCGCGTCGAGCAGCGGATCGTAGCCGAGCGACGGATCCTTGCGCCGCGCCTGCTGGGCGATCGCGATCGTGCGCTCGGCCAGGCATTCGAAGACGAGATAGTCGAGCCGCCCGTGCTCGGCCAGTTCGATCGCGGGCTCGATCCGGTCGCCCGAATAGCCGGCGCCCGCGCCGATGCGTACGCGCCGTTCGTCTGATGGCTTTGCTGTCATGTCGATACCGTGGTCCGGCGCTCGCGCGCCGGGAAAAAATCAGAAAACGCCCAGCACGACGCACGCGATCGTCATCACGATCGAGGCGCCGAACAGCAGCGGGAACGTGAATTTCTGGTGCTCGGCCAGCTCGATCCCGCACAGGCCGACGACGAGGAACGTCGCGGGCGTCAGCGGGCTGACCGGAAACCCGGTCGTCATCTGGCCGAGCAGCGCGGCCTGCCCCACATGCACGGCCGGCACGCCGAACTGGCCGGCCACTTCCGCGATCACGGGCAGCACGCCGAAGTAGAACGAATCGGGATCGAACAGCATGCTGAGCGGCATCGACGCGAGGCCGAGCGCGACCGGGATGTGGCCGGCCATCGACGGCGGCACGAAGCCGACCGTCGCCTGCGCCATCGCCTTCAGCATCCCGCTGCCCTGCATGATGCCGGTGAACACACCGGCCGCGAGCAGGATGCCGGCCATCATCAGCGCCGCGCGCGCATGCGCATCGATGCGCTTCCTCTGCATGTCGACGTCCGGGTAGTTCACCATCAGCGCGACGCACAGGCCCACCATGAACATGATCGCCGGCGGGATCTTCTCGCCCATCACGACCATCGTGCCGAGCACGACGAGCGTCAGCACCAGGTTGAACCAGAACAGATGCGGCCGGCGCAGTGCCTGCTCGTCGGGCGTCAGGTTGCGTGTCGGCAGCGGAATCGACGCATCGTCGCGCGACAGGCCGAGCCGCTTCTCCTCGCGCCGCCCGAGCCAGTACGCGACGCCGAACACGAACACGAGCCCGATCGCCTGCACTGGAATCAGCGGATTGAACAGCGCCGACACCGGCAGGTGCAGCGACGCCGACGCGCGGATCATCGGCCCCGTCCACGGCAGGAAATTGATCCCCGCGGCCATCGACACGGCGGCGGCCAGCACGCGCCGGTCCATCTTCAGGCGGTCGTACAGCGGCAGCACCGCGGGAATCGTCACGAGAAAGCAGACAGCGCCCGAGCCGTCGAGATGGATCAGCAGCGCGAGCAGCGTCGTGCCCATCACGATCCGCGTGGGCCGCGTGCCGACCGCGCGCAGGATGCGGTCGATGATCGGGTCGAGCATGCCGGCATCGGTGATCGTCCCGAAATAGAGGATCGCGAACACGAACATCCCGACCACGGGCGCGAGGCCCTTCAGCCCGTCGATCACGAATTTGCTGGTATGCAGCCCGAAGCCGCCGATGAGCGATGCCGCGATCGGCACGATGATCAGCGCCACGAGCGGCGACATGCGTCTGGACAGAATCGCGGCCAGCAGCACGACGATCGTGCCCAGCCCGAGTAACGGCAGCATCGGTGTCTCCTACCTTGTCTTTTGTTGGAGACGAGCGTAAGGTCGGCGCAGCGATAGCACAATTGAAATGATTTGATCGCAGCAATCACGAACCATTATGGATCTGAACCTTCGCGACATTCGCGCGTTCGTCACCGTCGCGCACGCCGGCACCTTCACGCGCGCCGCCGCGCGGCTGCATCTGTCGCAGCCGGCGCTGACCGTGCAGATCCGGCGACTCGAGGAAATCGTCGGCGCGCGGCTGTTCGACCGCAACAGCCGCAGCGTCGCGCTCACGCAGACCGGGCACGAACTGCTGCCGCTGCTGCAGCGCTCGCTCGACGACATGGAGCGCGTGCTGCGCGATGCGCGTGCGCTCGGCGAAGGCGCGAGCGGCACGGTGCGGCTCGCGTGCCTGCCGACGTTTGCGTCGAGCATGCTGCCGGAGTTGATCCAGTCGTTCCGGCGCGACGTGCCGCGCGCGGGTTTCGACATTCGCGACGGCGTCGCGAGCCTCGTCACCGCGCTGGTGCGCAACGAGGAAGCCGATCTCGGGCTGACGGGCGGCGATGCGTTCGACGCGTCGCTGGACGTGCTGTACACGGGCGCCGACCGGCTCGTCGCCGTGTGCCCGAAGGATCATCCGCTCGCGCGCAAGCGGCGCGTGCGCACCGCGGACGTCGCCGCCGTGCCGCTCGTGCTGACCGCGCAGGGCACGAGCGTGCGCGGCGTCGTCGATGCCGCGCTGGAGGCAGCCGGCTGCACGCCCGACATCGCGTGCGAACCGACCTACATGATGACGGCCGTCGCGATGGTGCGCGGCGGCCTCGGCGTGACGATCCTGCCGGCGACCGCGCGCGAGGTGCGCGCCGAACCCGACCTCGTCGCGAAGCCGATCGACGATCCCGCGTTCGTGCGACCGATCGCGCTCGTCGCGAAGCGCGGGCGCACGCTGTCGCGCGTTGCGCAGGCGTTCGCCGACGCGATGCTGGCGGAACTGAAAAAGCGCGCGTGAGCCGCGCGCCCTCGACGACGGCCGGCCGCCGGCCGAACGCTTATTGCGGGTCCGGCAGGCCCCGATCGACGTGCAGTGATTCGCCGATCGCATAGAAGTTGCCGCCCGCGATGTAGTGCAGGCTGCGCAGCGCCGGATCGGCCGATTCGAAATACCAGTGGCCGTCGCGGAACACGCGCGTGTCGGACCACGCGCCGACCACCTCGCCGATGAACAGGTCGTAGGTCTGCTGGTTGTGCGGCTCGGGAATCAGCTTGCATGCGAGCCAGCCCGAACAGCCGGCGACGAACGGCAGGTCGTGACCTTCGACGTCGAACAGCGTGACGCCCGCCTCGCGCAGCTTGTCCGGCCGCTCCGCGAGACTGTGGCTGCCGACCGCATGCGTGAGCTGCAACTGCGCAGCCGTCGGCACCTGGATGACGAAGGTGCCGCTGCGCTCGACGAGCTCGCGCGTCTTCGCCGACTTGTCGAGCACGACCGTCAGCTTCGGCGGCAGGAAGTCGAGCGCGCAGGCCCACGCGGCGGCCATCACGTTGTCGACGCCGTCGTGACGGGCCGACACGAGCACGGTCGGCCCGTGGTTGAGAAGACGGTAGGCTTTCTTCAGCTCCACCGGAGCGATGTGACTGTCCATGCGGGTTCCCTGATGAGCGGCACGACGCGTGCCGGCCGAAGGCCGCATTCTCGCACCCTGCGCCAATCGCCGCTGACGGCGAGCGCGCCGCGCGCAATAACACACCGTGCCCGCATCGCGCGCTTCAATTCATTAAATAATCAATTGATGAATCGACGACGAATGCGTCGCCATCGAAATTCGCCTGAAAATCGTGCGGAATTATCACGAATCCGGCAATACGCCGATCGCAAGATCGTGAAATTCAAATCGATTGATGCACGATTCTCAATAATGTGAATCTCTCAATGGACCTTGCCGCAGCATGCATCTGTCTGCTTTAGGTCACATCGGAGAATTTCGTTTTTGCCGTTCGTCGGCGGCTCGGTAGTCTCCTGCCAATCCGCTTCAAGAAAGCAAGTCAATCGCCAGGAGATGAAATGAAACGCACGACCCTCTCGCTGATTTCGCTCGCATCGTTCGCGGCGATGCCCGCCGCGCATGCACAGTCGAGCGTCACGCTGTACGGCGTGATCGACACGTCGATCACGTACGTGAATCACGCGCAGGGCAAGGACAATGCATGGATGCTCGGCAACAGCAGCGCGGGCAATCTCGCCGGCAGCCGCTGGGGCGTGAAGGGCACCGAGGATCTCGGCGGCGGGCTGAAAGCGCTGTTCCAGATCGAGAACGGCTTCGACCCGAGCAACGGCCGGCAGGGCCAAGGCAACCGCCTGTTCGGCCGGCAAGCGTTCGTCGGCCTGGCGAGCGACCGCTACGGCACGCTCACGTTCGGCCGCCAGTACGATCCGCTCGTCGACCTCGTGCAGGGCATCACCGCCGACAACTATCTCGGCAGCGTGTTCGCGACGCCCGGCGACGTCGACAACTACGACAACAGCTTCCGCGTCGACAATGCGGTGAAGTACACGTCGGCCGTGTATTCGGGCCTGCAGTTCTCGGCGATGTACTCGTTCGGCGGCATCGCCGGCAGCACCGGCGCCGCGCAGTCGTATTCGGCTGCCGTGTCGTACAACAACGGGCCGTTCAGCGTCGCGGGCGGCTACTTCCATGCGACCAACGGCCCCGCGTCGAACGGGCTGCGCGACGGCTGGACCAGCTCGTCGGACGGCACCTTCGACGGCCCGATCAACACCGGCTATGCGAGCGCGCACTCGATCGGCATCGCCCGCATCGCGGGCCAGTACGTCGCCGGCCCGTTCACCTTCGGCCTCGGCTACAGCAACGCGCAGTACCGCCGCGACGCGAGCTCGGTGTTCAACTCGAACGAGCACTACAACACCGGCCAGGGCTTCGTGAACTACCAGGCGACCAATGCGCTGCTCGTCGGCGTCGGCTACAGCTATACGCGCTCAGGTGGCGATACGTCGGCGACCTATCACCAGGTGTCGGCCGGCGCGGACTACAACCTGTCGAAGCGCACCGACGTGTACCTGACCGCCGCGTATCAGCACGCGAGCGGCCGGACGGGCGACGGCAACGGCGGGTCGATGGCCGCGCAGGCGTCGATCGGCTCGTACGGCTATGCGGGCACGAGTTCGCAGACGATGGTCAACCTCGGCCTGCGCCACCGCTTCTGATCGACGCCGGCCGGTTGCGCGCGGCATGGCGCGGCTGGTCGATCGGTACCGGATTCGGCAATCGGGGATTCATCGACACGGCGGCTGCGGCCGCCGTCGTCGTTTTCTGCGGCCCGCGCACTGCCTGATGCCCCGCTCGTCATCCGCTTCGCCGCGCCATCCAATGCGGCCTTCGCGGCGCATCTGACGCGCGGCGTCAGTATTGCAACCCCGAGCGGCTGCCGGCAGGCGCGCGATTGCAGTCTTTTTTACCGATTCCGTCCTGTTGCGCGTCGATACCGGCGATAACGACAATGCGCGGCACATGCGCCGGCAAATGCAAAGGAAAGTTTGACGCGAGCCATTTGACTGCGCGCTATGGCACACTTCGCGTCTGCGTAATTTCCTTGCACCGGGCGGCCGGATTCCGCCCCATCCTGCCATGCCGCGTCAGACTGCCCGTTCGATGAACCTCGCCACGCCGAAGATCGCCGCGACGATCGCGCTGTCGTGCGCGCTGCACGGGTTCGCGCACGCCGACTGCCTCGACGACGCGGCCACGTTCCAGAAAGTGAGCGTGAGCCTGCTGCGCGGCATCGCGCAGGTCGAATCGGGAATGAACCCGAACGCCGTCAACACCAACACGAACGGCACCGTCGACATCGGGCTGATGCAGATCAACAGCACCTGGCTGCCGACGCTCGCGCGCGAAGGCATCTCGCGGGAAAGCCTGTTCGATGCGTGCACCAACGCGTACGTCGGCGCGTGGATCCTGTCGCAGAACATCCGCCAGCTCGGCGCCAACTGGAACGCGATCGGCGCGTACAACTCCGCGTCGCCCGACAAGCGCCTCGCGTATGCGCGCAAGGTCTATGATGCAATCCGGACCATGCCGGATTCGCCGGATACTCCCATGCCCATCCTGCCACCCTCTTTCACGCCGCCGCAGCAGGTGCAGGCGTACAACCCGTTCGCCAGCCTGAGCGTGTCGGCGCCGCCGGCCGCGCGTGCCCGCACGCTCGCGCCGGCCGCCCCGCCGCCGCAGCCGCAAGGCGGGCCCGCCGGCCCGGCCGGCACGTACAACTTCGGCTGGACGGTCACGGGTGCCGACCAGGCCAAGCCGACCCAGGTGTTCGACGACGGCGCGCGAATCTACGTGCAATTCAGCGACATGAAGCACGTGCCGGCGATCTTCACCGAGACGTCGTCGGGCCGCGTGCTGATGTCGTGGGAGCTGCAGTTTCCGTATGCCGTTCTGACGCGTCCCGCGCAAACGTTAATCTTCCAGCTCGGGCCGTTCGAGGCGCGCGCGCAGCGCGGCGCGGCGGGCGCGACCGCGCAGACTGGGGCGGGAGCGGGAACGCCGCGTTCGGGAGGGACGGCGCCGACGGTGAAGCGCACCGCCGATGCGTCGGCCAAGCGCACCACATCGTCCGACGCGCTCTGGTATATCGATACGGCATCGACGTCGGGTTCGGCAACGACCTCGAGTACGGCAAATACCTCGACGGCATCGACCACGTCGCAGCCCCCCGCGACCTGGCCCACCGCAGTGACGTCGAACACGCCGCCCCCCGTCGCGACACCTCAGGCGCCGGCTGCGGCGAAACCGGCCGCGCGCGTCAGCACCGACGCGCTCTGGTACATCTCGAAGTAACGCACGCGCCGGCCCGCCGCGTCACCCGCGCCGCACCCAGATCACCCTGCCGTCGCGAATGCCGAGGTCGCGGCGCTCCGCGCGGTAGTCCATCGTGCCCGGCAACGACCGGCCGTCGCGCTCGAGCACGCGCCACAGGCAGCCGTCGAGCAGCGCGGCCGCCTCGGCCTCGGTCTTGCCGATCAGCGCATCGTCCGGCGCAGCGTCCGCCTTGCACGCCGCCACGGCGTCCGACGACGCCGGATTCATTACCGCGCCGCCAGCGGTGGAGTTCGGGTGCTTCGTGTTCATGTCCGCACATCCTGCAAAGGTTGCGCTCGCAACGAGTGCCACGAGCATCGCGATCGTTTTCTTCATCGGTTTCTCCCTGTCGCGGCCCGGCCGTTCATGCGACGCATGATGTGAGCCACCGGGCATTGCGTGCGTCATCGATTCCGCGCGCGGCACGAGCCGCATCCCGGCAGATGCAGGCCAGCGAACGGCGGCACTGCGCGACGCGGTCAAGCCACTTCGGCTTACCTGTGTCGCTGGCCCGGCGTCGCGCGGACCCGCGTGCATGTTACCGCACGCGATCCGCAGCAACCGTGACAGCGGCGCCGGCATCCCGCATGCGCGATGCGTGCCGGCGTCCCGTTCAGAACTTGTACGTCGCGCCGGCCATTCCATAGTAGTTGCTGCGCGTCTGCACGATCGGGCTGTCGCCATAACGCCCGAGCAGGCGCGTGAAGCCGCCGGTCGCGCGTACCGACCAGTGCCGCGACACGTCCCAGTTCCATGCGAGCGACAGCGTCGCGCTGTCGACCCCGCCGCTCGTCGAATACGGCCTGAACCCGCTCGTCAGCGACTGCGCGTCTGTCACGCCGTAGAACGTCTGCATGTAGCGTCCCGTGCCGGCGTGCACGCTGCCCGTCGCGACGAACGAATGCCGTCCGGTCTCGAACAGGGGCACCGCGAGATCGACATGGCCGGACAAGCCGCGCGACGTATGCGTGACGGGCGCGTCGACCGCGATACTCAGTTCGCCGCCATCCAGCAGCTTCACGCCGGCGCGCAAGCCGACGAGCACCGATCCCGGAACCCGGCCCATACCCTTCAGGTGGTCAGAGCCCGACAGACCGAAGCGGTCTTCGTCGGCACGGCCCGCGTCGTAGCCCACCGCAGCCGACACGAACGCACCGTTGGGCAGGTTCAGGCGATAGCCGGCGCCGGCGCTGGTATCGATGAAAAAGCCATTGCCGAACATCGCGGAAAACGACGGCCCGACGACCGCGCGATACTGGTTGCTTCCCTGGTAGCGCGGTGCGAAGCCGCCACCGAGCGATATCGCGTACTGGTTTTCGGCGTGAGCCATGGCGGCAAGCGTGAGACCGGCAAGCGGCATGCAATGGCGCAAGGAGCGGAGGGATGGGCGCACGATATCTGGACAAGAGTGAAGGAGCTCGAAGTCTAGGTTCGGCCGTTCGGCGCGACTGTCCGGAATCTGCGGAAAATGTGTGCTCAATTGTGTTCGAGTGTTCCCGATTGTCGTGCGTCGCACCGAGCCTTCGGAACGGCGGATAGAATTCGCGTGACGCGCGCCGTGCCGCCTGCAGCGCGACGGACGACGCGTGCATTTCGAGGAGACCCATGAACGACAATCCGCTCAAACATCGCGTGCTGCTGATCGAGGATGACGACCGTCTCGCGCGTCTCGTGCGCGAATACCTCGACGGCTACGAGTTCGAGGTGACGGTCGTGCGCCGAGGCGATCTCGCGGTCGCCGCGGTACGCGAACACCTGCCCGCGCTCGTGATACTCGACCTGATGCTGCCGCATCTCGACGGGATGGAAGTCTGCCGGCGCATGCGCGCGTTCACCAACGTTCCCGTGCTGATCCTCACCGCGCGCGCCGACGTCTACGACCAGGTCGCCGGTCTCGAAATCGGCGCCGACGACTACGTGACGAAGCCGATCGAGCCGCGTGTGCTCGTGGCGCGTGCCCGCGCACTGTTGCGTCGCGCGCAGCCCGCGGCATCGGACCCGCACGCCGACATGCCGGCGCACGAGCTCGTGTTCGGCGAACTGGCGATTTCACCGCCGAACCGCACGGTCACGTGGCGCGGCGAACTCGTCGACCTGAAAACCACCGAGTTCAATCTGCTGCTGATCCTCGCCCGCTCGGCCGGCACGGTGCTCAGTCGCGACGCGATCCTGAAGCAGCTGCGCGGGATCGAATTCGACGGAATCGACCGCTCGGTCGACTCGGGCATCTCGAAGCTGCGTCGACGCTTCGAGGACGCTTCGTCGGAGCCGCAACGGATCAAGACGATCTGGGGCCGCGGCTACCTCTTCAGCCCTTCTGCGTGGGATGACTGAATGCTGCGCTCGTTGATCAAGCTGTACCTCATCGTGATCCTGTGCTGTGCCGCATCGATCGTATTCATTCAATGGTCGTTCAACAGAATTTTCTACGAGCGCGTCGCACAGGCGCAGCGCAACGCGCTGACCACGTACGCGTTCGTGCTGAACGACTACCTCGAACGTCATCCAGGCGCGAAGCGCTCCCTCGCGCTGCGCGAGCTCGCGCAGCACGGCAACGAGCGATTCGGTTTCGTGACGATGGACTACGCTCGCGCGCAGCTAAGCGGCGCGCCGCTGCGTGATCTGGACGCCGGCCGGATCGCGATCAGTTACGACCGCAGGAACTACTACATGCCGCTCGCGGACGGCTCGGTCCTGCATGCCCGCCCGATCGCACCGGCCGACCTCGACATCCAGATCTACGCATACGGAATGACCGCACTCGCCGCGCTGTTCGCCGTCGCGCTGTGGATCTCGTATCACTGGCGCGACCTGCGCAAGCTGCAGGCCGCCGCGCATGCGTTCGGCGCGGGCAACCTGTCGACGCGCGTGAAGCTGTCCGGGCGATCGAACATCTACGAGCTGTCGCAGCAGTTCAACGACATGGCCGAGCGGATCGAGGCGTCGATCAAGCAGCAGCGCGAAATGATGCACGGCATCTCGCACGAGTTGAAGACGCCGCTCGCGCGTCTCGAATTCGGCCTCGCGCTGCTCGCCGACTCCGACGACAGCGACCGGATGCGCGAACGCCGCGACGAACTGCGACGCGACGTGCGCGAACTCGACGATCTCGTGACCGAGCTGCTGACGATCGGGCGGCTCGAACAAGGCGCAAGCGAGCTCGCGCCGATGGACGTCGTCGTCGATGCATTGATCGACAGCGTGGCCGGCAACGTCGCGAACGACGTCGCCGACCGCGGCCTCACGCTCGGCGTGTCGACGGCCGGCGCCCCGGCCACGCACGTGTGCGATCCGAAGCTCGTCGCACGTGCGCTGCTGAACCTGATCCGCAACGGCGCACGTTATGCGTCGCACACGGTCGTGCTGTCCGCGACGCACGATGCGTCCGGCGCGCTGGTGTTGAGCGTCGACGACGACGGTCCCGGCATTCCGGTCGCCGAACGCGCGCGCGTGTTCGAACCGTTCCAGCGGCTCGACTCGAGCCGCGACCGGCAGACCGGCGGGTTCGGGCTCGGGCTCGCGATCGTGCGGCGCGTCGCGCTCGTGCACGGCGGCGACGTGCTGCTCGAGGATTCGCCGCTCGGCGGCGCACGCTTCGTGATTTCGCTGCCGCCGCGGGCGTTGCCGGACTTCCTCGGCGACGCACCGGAGAGCACGACACGCGGCCGGGCCGGCCGCGCATCGTCGATTTCACTGAGTCAATGAATGCAGGCGGGGCGTCGCCGCCCCCCTCACCCGCCGGTCCTGAATGCCGGCAGTTGCTGCCCGAGCCGCGCGCCCATTTCCGCGCCGAGCGCCTGCAGCGCATTGAACGGACGGATCATCACCTCGAATTCGACGATCCGTCCGTCGGCGTCGAAGCGGATCATGTCGATCCCCTTCAGCCGCTTGTCGCCGATCGTCGCGCTGAATTCCAGCACGACGCTCGTGCCGTCGTCGTCGGCGAACGTGCGGTGATATTCGAAGTTCTCGAGGATCGTGAGCACCGTGCGCAGCGCGAGCAACAGCGCGGGCGCCGGCCCGTATGGCTTGAACGCCATCGGCGAACGGAACACGGCGTCCGGATGGACGATCGTGTCGAGCTCGCTGAAATCCTTGCGGGCGAGCATCGCGTGCCACGCAGCAAGCGAGGTCGCGACGGCGGGTTGCAGATTCGACAGGGGTTGCATGGTCAGCGACTCCGGTAACGTGACACGAAAGAACCTCGATCGAAGGCGGCGCCCGGTCGGGCCACCGCCGCGTGAATCGGCACCGGCGTGATCACGCGTCCGGCAGGATCACGACCTTGCCCTTGACCTGCCGGTTCGCCATGCGCGCAATTGCGTCGGCCGCACCCGCGAGCGGCACGCGCTCGGTGATCGCGGGCCGTACCTTGCCGGCCGCGAACCATTGCGCCAGCTGGCGCATGTTCGCCGCATGCTGCGTGGGGTCGCGCCGCACCGCGTCGCCCCAGAACACGCCCAGGATGTCGCGTTCCTTGAGCAGTGCAAGGTTCAGCGCGATCTTCGGAATTTCGCCGGCGGCGAAACCGACCACGAGGAACCGGCCGCGCCACGCGGTCGCGCGCAGCGCGGCCTCGCTGTACGCGCCGCCGACCGGATCGTAGACGACGTCCGCGCCGCGTCCGCCGGTCAGTTCGTCGACGCGGCGCCGCAGATCCTCGGTCGCATAGTCGATCGTATCGTCGGCGCCGGCTTCGCGGCACAGCGCCAGTTTGTCCGCGCTCGACGCGGCCGCGATCACGCGCGCGCCCAGCGCCTTCGCGATCTCGATCGCGGCGAGCCCGACACCGCCGGCCGCGCCCAGCACCAGCAGCGTCTCGCCCTGCTGCAGGCGCGCGCGCTGCTGCAGCGCATGCAGCGACGTGCCGTAGGCCAGCACAAGCGCCGCGCCCTGCTCGAACGTCATCCCCGGCGGCAGCGCGGCGATCTGGTGCACGTCGGCCACGCACTGCTCGGCGAAGCCGCCGTGGCCGGTGAACGCGACCACCTCGTCGCCCGGCCGCCACGCGCTCACGCCGTCGCCGACCGCGTCGATCACGCCGGCGAATTCGGCGCCGGGCGAGAACGGCAGTGCCGGCTTCACCTGATACAGCCCCTGGACGATCAGCGCATCGGGGAAATTGAGCGACGCCGCCTTCACGCGGATCCGCACCTGACCGACGGCCGGCTCGGGAATCGCGACGTCCTCGATACGCAAGCGGTCGATCGGGCCGAATGCGGTACACAACAGGGCTTTCATGCTCTCCATTCTCCTTGCGCGACGTCACCGCGCATCGATACGGCAGCGGGCCGTCCGGGCCGCGCGACTGGCGCGCGGCGCAGGCCAGGCGGCCCGCCCCGCGACACCGTCATCCGTGTGGCGCGACGCTCAGAACCACGCGTCGCGCATGTCGAGCGTCGTCGTATCGACGTTCGACAGCAGGTCGATCTGCGCATCCACCTTCGGCAGCTCCCAGCGAAAGAAGTACCGCGCGGCGGCTCGCTTGCCGTCGTGGAAATCGTCATCGCGGCCGTGCGCGGCGAGCGTCACGTCGAGCCACAGCCACGCGACGACGAGATGGCCGAACGCCTCCAGATAGACGCTCGCATTCGCAAGCCGCACCTGCGGATCGCCGAGCGCGGCCAGTGCGCGTGTGACTTCGACGAGCCGCGCCCAGCGCGGCGCCAGCGCGTCGGCATGCGCACGTGCGTCGCCATCCGCCGCCCGCGCGCGTTCGACCGTCGCGTCGATGCGCGCATCGAGCGCACGCAGCAGCGCGCCGTCGTCCTGACCCACCTTGCGGCCCAGCAGGTCGAGCGCCTGGATGCCGTGCGTGCCTTCGTGGATCGGGTTCAGGCGATTGTCGCGATAGAACCGCTCGACCGGATAGTCGCGCGTGTAGCCATAGCCGCCATGCACCTGGATCGCGAGATCGTTGGCCGTGAGACACCACTGCGACGGCCAGCTTTTCGCGATCGGCGTCAGGATGTCGAGCAGTCGCGCGGCCTCGGCGCGCACCGCCGCATCGCCGTGCGCGCGCGCTTCGTCGACGAGCCGCGCGCAGTACAGGATCAGCGCGAGGCCGCCTTCGACGTACGCCTTCTGCGCAAGCAGCATGCGCCGCACGTCCGGGTGCGCGACGATCGGCGCCTGCGGCGCCGCCGCGTCCTTGCCGGCCGGTCCGAGCGGACGCCCCTGCGGCCGGTTGCGCGCGTAGTCGAGCGCATGCAGGTAACCGGTGTAGCCGAGCGCCACCGCACCCGCGCCGACACCAATGCGCGCCTCGTTCATCATGTGGAACATGTAAGCGAGGCCGTGATTGGGCTCGCCGACCAGATAGCCGATCGCACCGGCGCGCCCCTGCGGACGATGGCGCGTGCCTTCGCCGAAGTTCAGCAGGCAGTTGGTCGTGCCGCGATAGCCCATCTTGTGATTCAGGCCCGCAAGCACCACGTCGTTGTGCTCGCCGCGAGCGGTGCCGTCGTCGGCCGGCAGATACTTGGGGACGATGAACAGCGAGATGCCGCGCGTGCCGGGCAGCAGCCGCCCCTGCTCGTCGGGAATCTTCGCGAGCACGAGGTGAATGATGTTCTCCGCCAGTTCGTGCTCGCCACCCGAGATCCACATCTTGTTGCCGGTGATCCGGTAGCGCGGGCCGAGCGGCGATGCGCAGTCGAAGTCGGCACGCGTGACGATGTCCGACAGCGACGAACCGGCTTGCGGCTCGGACAGGCACATCGTGCCGAAGAAGCGCCCTTCCAGCTCGGGACGCGCGAACGCGTCGATCTGCGCGGGGCTGCCGTGCGCGAGCAGCAGGTTCGCGTTCGCGACGGTGAGGAACGGATACGCGGCGGTCGCGATGTTCGCTGCCTGGAAGAACAGGAACGATGCGGCTTCGACGAGTTTCGGCAGCCGCATCCCGCCGAATGCCTCGTCCTGGCCCGCGGCGATCAGGCCCGCGTCGGCGAAGGCCCGCACCGCCGGCTCGACCTCGGGAATCAGCGTCACGCGCTCGCCATCGAACCGCGGCTCCTCACGGTCGCCGCGCGCCGCGTGCGGCGCGAACAGGTCGGCCGCGATCCGCTCGCTGGTGTCGAGCACCGCATCGAACGTCTCGCGGCTGTGCTCCGCATAGCGCGGCAGCGCAGCGAGCGCATCCGCATCGAGCCAGTCGTACAGCAGAAACGCGAGATCGCGTCGCGACATCAGCAGGCTCATCGCGACGCCCTCCATGCGGCCCGCACGCCCCGCGTCGCCCGCGGGTGCTCGTGCATGGCCCGCTCTTGCGCGACCCGGTCTTCCGCGACCCGGTCTTCCGCGACCCGGTCGATCCACGGGCGCTTGATCGATGCATGCTCCATCACGTCTGTCTCCTGTCGGACGGCGCGACGGCGCGCCCGTTGGCGCCGGTTGCCGGAACCAGCTGATTGAGTCGGTGATTACAAATGCTGGCGGGAAATTTAGCACGGTCGTTCTAAAACGACAATGGCGAGTCGCCCCGACGGCGAACCTGGGCGATGACGGCATGTGAAGGCGAAGATCGGTCAATGCGGATCGATGAGCGCGTTCTCGTAATCGGCATTGGCGCGCTGCTCAGCGTAGCGGACGTTGTGCACGTACACCCGGCCCAGCCAACGCGCCCGCTGCCACCGTCAAGACCGCCCGGATACGAGTCCATCCGCCCATATTGGTCCCTTCGCATCACTCGTGTTTTACGGGGATGGTGGCGGATGGCGAGCGGGTCGCGTCGATAGCATGGGCGAACTCTCCGACCGTTAGAGAAGAGTCATGTAGGCGCCGGGAGTTGTCCGACGTTACCGACGTTGTTTTTCAATTCTCAACCGACACCGGAACAGAGACGTCGTTGACAGAAAAACCTACACCACACCTACACGGAAAGACGCACGACTGGACGAGAACTCTGAAACGAAGCCGAGTACTTGATTTGACTGGCCCGCCCTACACGATTCGAACGTGTGACCTACGGCTTAGAAGAACGGCCGGTCGAGAATTGACGGTGACGGAAGCGTAGTCGATTCAACGACTTACAGCGATAGCCATTCCTTAGTCGACTATGCTTTCGCACCCATTTTCGTCAAATTTCGAGCATCCCGGGCGCACTGTGGGCACACGCGTTGACAGTCGTCCGCGTCGGCGAATGTTCATCGGCCAGAACCGATGACGGCCGACTGACGGATGCCACTCGCACCGGCCGTTCAGCGTCGCTTTGAGCGAACGGTCGTTTCTGAGATTACTCCCGTCATTGAAACCCGCGTGAGATAACTGATGCGCAGACTACGAGCATCGTGCAGCGGCTGGAACTTGGGCTCCCGCATTTCAAAGCGGTGACGGTGAACCAGGTAGGGCGTTGTGTTGACCTCAACCGAGTTCACGTGATGGATCTTCACCGAATCACATTCGACCTCGAGCGCCGGTTCGCGGAAATCGTCGTCCCAGCGCGATGGCTTAGCAGGATGGGTGGACAGCATCTCCATACTGTCTTCGTCAGGCGCCGACTGTGTCGGCGTCTGTTGTGGTGGCGCCTTTTCCAGCACCGAATAATCGATTTCCCATCCGTCATCACTCCGGTGCCCAATGGCGACCATAATCTCGGCGTCTCTCGGCAGCGATGCGCGAGTGCTGATCGGCCTCGTGCTGGGACTCGGTCTGACGGGCACCGGGATCACTTACATTCTTTATTACTTCATCGTCGGACGGCTCAGGGCCGTGGCCGCGTCCAGCGTGACGTACATTCCGCCGGTCGTTGCGTTGCTGATGGGTTCGTGGCTCGCGCAGGAACCGACTGACGCAGTCGAACTGTTCGCGATGGGCGCAATCCTCGGTGGCGTGTTTCTGCTGCAACGTGGCAGGCAACCACGCGCGTCCGCGGCGCGCAGCCCGGCGAAGGCTACCGGTCAGGGCCGCCGTGTCGTATGAACGCTTTGATGACTTATCGTTCGGACGTCAATTCGACATCTCGACGGAAGTCCACGGGCGCGCGGTCGGCGTACGGATGCCAAATGCCATATGAAATAGACATCCGTGCTATCGGTGCTCAGCGCCCGATCGGCAAGTCCATCCAACTCATACCAGCGTAAACAAACACGTCTTCACGGGTAGGCCCGGTTAAGGCAGCGGCCCTCCGGCCGCTGCCCGTGATGGTACCCGTCCGTCGCTTCTTCACTGGCATTTCCGTGACTTTGTCACCTTATGAAATGCCTCCCCCACAAAATGACCGATAGGCCATATGAGGGGTTTGGAAGATCGGAACGGCTTGGGACGGACTGGGAAACCCAACCCGTGCGTTACCACTGGTACGATGCGCCCATGCCAACCGTGTTGCCGCCGCTGGCGAGGCCCACGCCAGCCTTCACCTTCAGGTTTTGCGTGATGCGAGCTTCACCGCCCAAGGCCATTGCCTGATAGCCCTTGTAGGACGCACCGCCGACTCCGAATGACAATGTCTTCCCTGGATCGACCCCCGGAATCATCGTCAGCGCGGTGGCTGCCGCGATACCCGAGTATGCGTTCCTGGACACGTCATTGATCTGCTCTTGCAAACCGCCGACCGCGCGGTCGAGTTGGCCCTTCGTCGCGCCATCGGTCGCGTTGATACCGTCCGCGATATTTACGAGGCGACGCTCACTGCCAGCTGCACCGAACGACACCGTGTTCGATTCCGTGGCCGTCGAGCCCTGGCCGATCGCGACCGACTTGACTGCGGCACCGGCGACACTCGAACCTTCGCCAATCGCGGTGCTGCTTTCCGCCGCAGCGCTCGCGCCCGAACCGATTGCCGTGCCGCCCGTTCCGCCGACGTTGGAGGTCGCACCGACCGCCGTGCTATTACTCGCGCCCGGGCTAATACTCGCGCCCGAACCGATCGCCACGTTGCCACGTCCATCGCTCGGATTCGGCGAAACGATGGTGCCGCCGTCGCCCCCCGAGCCGGCACCGCCTTGCTCAAGCAGAACAACCCGGTCACCCATGCTGCCGATACGGTCGCTCAGCTCGGACAATTGCCCGAAGTTAACGGCGTCGTACTGGTTCACACCGTTCGCGACGTTCGTCAGCACCACCGGTGCCGCCACCGAGCCGCCGAGCGTCACCTTTCCCTTCGTCGCATCGTCATAGT
>NZ_JBSAXF010000037.1:0-47577 GCF_053427845.1 Burkholderia sp. AW49-1
AACCGTCGGCGACGGGATCTGTATTCGACAACGCGCCACCTTTTCCCCGTTGCATATCATTCACGACCATGACAGTTCTCAATGTCGTCCTCGCCGATGATCATCCCGCCGTCATGGTCGGACTTCGCATGCATGTCGGGAAATTACCCGGTGTCCGGATCGTAGGCGAGGTGCGGAACTCCACCGAGCTGATCGATCTGCTCGATGGTCGGCCGTGCGATGTGATTGTCACCGACTATGCGATGCCCGGCGGTCGCTTCGGCGATGGGCTCGCACTGCTGGACTTTTTGCGCCGGCGTTTCCCTGCAATCGCCGTGATCGTCTATACGGCGATTGAAACGCCCGCGCTGCTGGAGGCGATGCAACAGCGCGGCACGCGCGCCGTCTTCAGCAAGATTGAGCCGCCGGAGAAAGTCGCCATCGCGATCCGAGGTTTGGCCGAAGGCCTCCAGGGTGCAGATTCCTTGCCCCAAGTGCCCTCCGCGCGCCCCAGGCGCCCCCGCAAACGGGCCGCCCCGGACATCCCGAAGCTGACCCGACTCGAAGCGGAAATCGTACGACTGTACGTCGCCGGCCTGACCATCGATGAAATTGCTGAACAGCGCAATCGCACCAAGCAAACCATCAGTGCACAAAAGCAGAGTGCCAAACGCAAGCTGAACATTACGCGCGATTTCGATCTGATACGCTACATGACGGAAAACGGTTTTTCGACGCGCAGCGAAGCGGCCGCGCTTCACAATATCGACGATCAACGACAAAGTGAATAGGCAGCATCTTCCGTATCTTTCCCCAATCTTTTCGAACCCTGGGAGAGGTCGCGTGGTCATAACAGACGTCGATTCACTTAAAAAAGGCAAAATCGTGTCAGATCTTCATCTAGTTGGAAGCATGAGCGCAGCTGGAGCACTCCGCTACGCATCTAATTCACTTGGTTTAATCGGGGATGTACTTTGCTTCGGTGACGATTATGCTATTGGTCCCTTATCGATGGAGCTGAGACCCGCATTTTGGCAACGTATTCACCGTGCCTGCCCCTCTCCAGACGATCTCATCCCTGAGTCCAACCTCAACCCCTCAGATGCACTGCGCCAACTCATCGAACGCAATCGCGCAGAACGAGTAATTATTTGGACGAGCTAAAGCGGGTCGGATCAGATTTTCCGACGGTTAGCTTGCCGACACTTGACGGATCCAACGATGCACGTGTTTCAAGTAAAAGTCCCGGCACCACCGTTTTGCAATCCGCATTCCGTTGCCTACTATGCACCCGAAGATCTCGTGCACTTTTCGTCGACTGCTGTCAGCGTATCCCCTGTGGAGCGCCAGGTTCTAGCGCAGGAATTCGACGCGATTGCAGCACGGCCGGAACAAGTGCGAGAATTCGACGAATGGGGATGTGTTCGCTTCCGCCTTCTAAATGCTTATGACGAGTGGCTACTGCGCCGTTGTACGAGCTACTGGAGACAAACTCGCATCATTGTGGGCGAAGCATTGAGGGACATCGGACAACATGATCCGCGCAATTGCCCCGGCGATGCTTTTTTGGCCTCACGTCTTCAACAATTGGTCGGGGATGGTCGGATCCAGGCTGACAAAGTCGATGCAACGGTTTGGCAATATCGAGTTCGAAAAATTAGCGACTCGCTTTGAAGTTGCCAGTCAAGTGTCTTCGTGAAAACACGTCTCTACCCCTCATCGGACGGGCGTCATTCATTGACTGCATACGTGTCTTCGTCATCCCGCACGATATACCGCCCGATCGGCGTCGCGCCCTACTTCTTGAGTCTCAGCCACGCGAGGCCGATCCGACTCAGGTGCAATCTCGAAATAGTCACGTTTTGCCCAGGATAACGAAGAATTATCGATCAACCCATCGTTTGCCGTGCGGGGCCGAGCCGATGGCGCACGTTTGGCACATCGCCCGATCGCCGGCAAGTATGCCGGAACGTGCAGTAATCACGTCGACGAACGTGTCACATGTGACGAGCCCAGGCTCATGGCGTGGCACACGCATCGATTCGAACGCGAGATCGACGATCAGAGGAGTCGACCTGCTGCAGTGAAGCAACCCGAGCGATTCGCGGTCGAACCATGCGCAGTGCGCGATCTCCTGCGCGGGGACTGCAACCGCATTCGGATTGATGTCGCCAAGAAACACGTGATGCAGCTTGTGCGCGCCCGTGATCCGAAAAAGATATCGGGCGTTACCGCATACGAGCCCGGTTTCTTCGGCGAGTTCGCGACGCGCCGCGTCGCGTAGCGACTCGCCGCGTCGCGGCTTGCCGCCGGGCAACGACCAGCGTGTATGTAATCGGGCGACCAGAAGAATCCGGTCGCCGCGTCGGCATAAGACGGTTGCGCGTTCTTTCATCGGTGTTTTCCTGATTGCGTGCGCGCACAGCAGGCCTGCTGGCTAAAATGCCGTTCATCAATGAACGGTGAATAAATGGGAGGATTCCCTATCCGGTGCGCGACGAAACGGCCGGCTCGCCCGGTACGGCCATTGTTCCGCGGTGCCGGCAGTTGAAAAATGGGACCAGTCCGGTTCGATATAGGACTCTTGCGCGACAGGCTGTCGATTCGAGAGGACGTGAAGCACGATCGAATTCGGGCCGTTGAGCAGCTGCACCTCTTCCCCTAACGCTATTGCGATTGACGTCGACCGCGATGGCAATCGCGTCGACAACGCAGCATCACTTGTTTCGAAACCCACCCCGTCCGTCGTGCCATCGGAGCGATCGTTGGCCCGGCCGCTCGCAATCAACGCAAACCGCACGCCTTTTCGACTGTTATACCACCCGACAGCGTCCAATTCCCTGCAAGCGTGAGATTTGGAATCCGGCGCGTCATCCGCAATGCGGTGCCCGACATACTTCAATGCCGCCAGTAATCTGCAAGCCGCCCGACCGGGCCGGCTTGCATCGTCCGGTGCCAACCGATGCTTGGTACCACTCGGCACAGCCCACGTCGTGCGCGACGCGCGTTGTACCTGTGGCCGACGATGCAGCACTGTCCTCGTGCGGATCTGCATACGCCATTCCCCGCGAGCGCATGGAGACTCGTGCATCCGCAGTGCAACCCGTTTCGGGAGCGTATTCACCGAACTAAAATAATTCAGCGCCGGCAGAGCCACTTATCCGCTCGGCGAATGGTCCAGACACCGACCAACCTGTTGACTACCGCAATCGACCAAATCAGAACACACCCCGATCACGCGATGCGCGCGATTCCACGAACTGAACGATCAACCGGCGGGACGAACGTGATGCCGTCGCCTCCTCCCGTATGCCGGGTTCGTCGTCAGGGCCGCGTACCGCGGCGTACGATCACGCCGTTGTCGACGATCGTACCGTCCATGCACTCAACATGAAGTGTTTTTGTCGCCCCATACCACGACCTGTCCGCAGTCGTGGCGCAGCCGGTGATCCGGTCATAGTCGGTCGTGGTTCCGCAAGCGGCAAGCCCGAATATCATCGAGAGCGAACCAACCATCAAATACAAGCGATTTTTCATCCTGCGAATTCAATATTCAATGATGCGCGGCGTCAGCAGGAAAACGCGATCCATCTTGCGGCGCGAATTCTCGTTCTGCCGGAACAATGCTCCGAGAACCGGAATTTTCGACAGCCCCGGAACGCCTGAGGTCTCGTCCGCGCGACTCTCGACGCGATAACCGGCTATCAGCAGGCTCTCGTCCTTGCCGATCACCGCCTGCGTCCGAATCGAGCTGTTGTTGACCACCGGAATGTTGTCGACGGTCCGGTTCGTGATCTGGCCGTCGTCGATGTTGACGACAAGCTTGATGTGCTGCTTGCCGTTTTGCTTCACCACCATCGGCAAAACCCGTAGCGAAACCCCGGTCGACACGCCATACAGCTGACCCGACGTATGACCCGAGACGCGGACGAAAAACCGCGTACGGTTGTCCATGATCGCTTCGACGTTATCCAGCGTCGCGACCTTCGGGCTCGCATCAAGCCGAGCCTTGTTGTCCAGTTGCAGCAGATTGATGCGCCCCATGAAATAGCGTCCGCTATCGCCGACCACGGCGGTCAGCGTGTTGCCCCCGGACGAACCCGACGAACCGAAGCCGCTGCTTTGCAGGCTCACATGTCTGCTACGCGCGCCCCAGTTGACGCCAATTTGTCGCAACGCCGTTTCGTCGATCTCGAGCACATGCGCCTCGATCTCGATCAACTCGCGTCGCACATCCAACTGGCTGACAAGCGACGCATACTGGTCCATGCGTTCCGGCATGTCCCGAACGAGTACCGAATTCGTTCCCGGATCAGCCTGGATGACCGGCAGCCGCTCTACCGTCGGTGCAGCCGATTGTCCGGCCGACACCGATTGACGGTCCGCCGGCACACCCGGACGCCACGCATTCCCGACGGGTAAGCCCAGCAGCGACGGTTGTTCGCCCGCACCGACATTTCCGCCGACCGGCAGGGGAGGAAGACTGACCACCGCCGGCGTGCGCCCGCTGCCGGGCAATGGCACGAAGCTGACTTCTGGCGAAGATTGCCCGTTGATATCCAGCATCGCCGTCTGCCGCTGAATACCGTCGGATTGCCCAGCGCCGCTTGCGTAGCTAGTGCTCGGCGTCTGACCGTACAGGCTGGCCAGCACGGAAGCCACACCCGCGACGGTAACGGTTTTCCCGTCGATTTCCACCTGGCGATCCGCCGCCCATGCGTTCTTCAGCGCGAACATCCGCACGACCGCGCTGTCTTTGCGTTCCGAGCCCGCGTCGACGCGCTGCGCGATGTCCGTGATCATCCTCACATACTGTGACGGCCCGCTCACGAGCAATGTTCGTGACGCTTCGTCGGAGCTAACCGGAAAGCGCGAATCGGTCACCTTCATGCGTTCGAGCGTCGCCTGCAGATTGGCCGGGGACGTATGGTAAAGCTGGATCACGTTGCGCGTCACATCGCTCGCCGGTGTGATGGTCAATACCGAACCGTCGTAAAACCAAATGAAACCGAACGTTGACGCGAGCGTATCGAGGAATCGTTGCGGCGCCATGTCGAAGGTACCGCTCACGACGCCTTGCACATCGTTGGATATCGCGGCGCTGACACCCATGCTGGCCGTGAAATCACGCAGCACGTCCTTCAATTCCTTCTTCTGCACGACGATATGAATCTTCGACTCCCGCCAGCGCACCGGGGCGGCGTGGGACGAAAACGGCGCAAGCGTGACCGCGAGCGCGAATGCCAGCACGAGCAGCCTCGCGACCCGCCCGATACCAGCCGCCGCGTTGCTCACGAAAGGTTGCTTGTTGCACTCCACATATAACTCCTGACCAGATGTCCGTCGTTTCATGCATCATCCAGCGCGGACAATCGTGCTTTCTCGGGCTTGGGGACAACCGCATCGCTGCGCGTGTTTCGATTCATCAGACCGGCTTTGCGGTGTTCCGTCCGACAGCGACGAATCAGCTCGATCGGCGACATGCCCAGACAACTCTTGAAGGTACTCTGCAGTGCACGCTCGCTGACCCCAATCTCGGCCGCCATGGCCCGCACCGAAAGATCGCGACTATTGATGTTCTCGAGCAGGAAAAGATATGCCCTCAGGTACTTGGGCGGCAATCGTGCGCCAACGTCGTCTCGCTGTGGCATATGAATCGCCGTTCGATTGGCAAACCTCGCCAACATATGCGATTCCACGCGAAGACAATGCATCGCTGTCACCGCGTAATCGGAATACAGCGGCAACCACTCGTGGGTTCGGCCTTGCAACTGCCGGATCTTCGCCAGGCAATACAGGTAGTCCAGGTCTCGGCAACCCGCCCCGACCGCATGGGTCGCATCCTGCAACGGATCGAGTGTCCCTTCCGCCACCTGTGGCAAGCCGGCAATCAGCGCGGCAAGCGCCGTCTCGAGCCTGATCGCGCGCTCGTAACCCACCATGTTGTTGCGCTGCGCCCAGCGCAAATGCGCGCCCAAATCGCCCGTGACACTCCGGTCGCCGCGCGCGAAGGCGCGCAACTGCGTCAGAAACACCATGCGTTGACGCAACAAGGGCACACGCAAGCCGCCCGTCAACGCGACGAGATTCGCATGATCGTACGCGTCGTGCTGCCAACGATCGCCACCGAGCAATGCGCTGTCCGCCTGCATGCCGGACTGCCAGAATGCATGGTCGCCAATCTGGGTCGCAAGTCGCAGTTCGTTCTGAATTCCGAGATCGGCCCGCAGCGCGACAACCAAGTCATGCCAGATGTCATGCATCGAGCCAATCCCCGCGACTTCCGTGGTGAGCACGTCGATCGCCTGGCCGGTGTCGGCCGCCCGTCCCAGATGATGCAGCGCGCAGACGATTCCGAGTCGCGCGAATGCGCGCTCTGGCGCCGTCGCCTGTGGCTCGTCGATGATGCGAGCAAAACAAGACACTGCAGCGTCGAAACGATACCTAAACAGGGATTGCCAGCCGGCGTTGCAGCACGACGCGATACGCAGCACATGGCGCGTATTGCGCATCAGCTTTTGCGCGAGCCGATAGCGCTCCTCCGCTTCCGCCACCACACCCATGACAAGATCCATGTCCGCATGCATCTGCAGGCTGTCACTGGCCGACAATATGGAACCGGCTTCTCGTCCATTCACCAGCCCGAGAGCGGAATGTAGGTCTCCGTCGGCGATTCGATCGACCCAGTTTCTCGACGTCGGCTTGAACCGAAGTGCCGATGCAAGCGAGAAATAAATCATGGAAAACATAGGCGCCTCATTCTGACTGGTCAGTATCGCTGAACAAGCTTCAGCCATGAAGCTCACCGTCAATCTATCAACACTGACACTGCCGATATTCAAACTTATTCAAAGCAGTCCGCACTCGGACAAATCAGACGTCGCTCGCTATCGATCGGCTCGCAACGCAATCTCGCGCAGTCGCTCTGATAACCCGGCAAGCGTTAGCGGTCCGTGCACCTGATCGATAAACAGGCCGGCAAACAATGCCAGGATCACGATGGCCAGCAGCGCTTTCGCGGGTTGGCTCAAATTCATCAGGTCGAGCTTGGGTGCCGACTTCGCCGCGAATGCGAAACCAAAATCGACCAGTAGGAGCATGAACGCCATCGGTGCGGCAAGCTTCGCGATCGTCTGCATCAGCGTATCGGTTTGCTGCAACAGGAAGCCGGAAAGTATGGTTGGCGACGAGGGCCATTCCGACGAGATCGGCCACCATCCATAAGATTCATACAGAATCCCGAGCAGGACAACTCCGCCGCCGAGCGCCCAAAATGCCGTGTTCGCGATCTGGCCGAACAACGTGGAAATGGGTGTCGATTGTTCGGAGCGAACCGGGTTGATGATCTGAATGCTGTTGTATCCCGTAAGCGAATCGATATAGACACCCGCACTTTGCACTGCCCAGAAAACCGTCGACGCAGCGAACGCCAGCAGGAAGCCGATCGCGGCTTCGCGAACGATCGTCTGAACCAGCCAGCCCCCCCGCAGTGCGTCCATGAACTCGACAGGTTGCCCGTAGGCAATGTATGCGCTCAACAACAGGACGAGGCCATTTCGCACCGTGCCCTGGAGCGCGCCATCGCCAGCCGGTGGAAAGATGACCATCACGATCGCCAGCCGCAGTGAACAGACACCGAGCAGGGACAGATACTCCAGGATGTCCCGTCCGTTCAGCGGTAATGCACTGACCAGTTCATTCATCGATTCGGCCGGCCGCCACGCGGCGCGTCAATGCGATCTCCTCGATCTCTTCGTCTTCGTGTCTCTCGCGATGTGCGGCCATCTCATTCCGCATCGCCTCGGTGCGCTCCGCGATGATCCGATCGCGAAACTGATTCATCGCCGCCTCACACCGCACCTGCACCATCTCCTCTTCCTTCGCCGTCGATTCTTCGTTCAGCCGCTCCACTTTCATCGCCAGCACCATGCGCTGTTGCACCAGGGTGTCAATGCACCGGTTGCTCTGCATCAACACCTCAATCGAGAAAGGTCGGCCATCCGCTGTCAATGCACCGATTTGCGAACGCTCGCGATCGATAGCCGTGTCGACCTCATGTACACACGCGCGTTGCGCATCGCACGCTTGTTCGATCGCCGCCTTTTCCTCCGCCATTGCGACAAGCCGTCTTTTGAGCCGCTCGTCGTGCCGGGCCAGTCGCTGCCGCGCACGTTCGAACGCGGCGATGCGCCGGGTCGCGTCGTTCACGCACCGTGCTCCGCCAACCGAAAGAGCGCGTCGCGCGACTCGCCGAAATTTTCCAGACCGTCCGTATGCTGCGAAAGGAATGCCCGGATGGCGTCGATCTTCGCGATCGCCTCGTCGGCGAGCGAATTCGTGCCACTTTGATATTCACCGATCTGCAACAACGCTTCGACTTCTCCGTATTGCGCCAGCAACCGACGCACGCGTGCCGCGGCCTCGACATGCTCGGCCGTCACGATCTGGACCATCACGCGCGACAAGCTCGCGAGTATGTCGATCGCGGGATACTGGTTCTTCGCCGCGATCGCACGCGAGAGAACCATGTGCCCATCGACGATGCCGCGGACTTCCTCGCTGATCGGGTCGCCGCCGGACTCGTCCTCCTCGAGCACCGTGTAGAGCGCCGTGATCGAACCTCGCTCGCTCATTCCCGCCCGCTCGAGCAAACGCGGCAGTTCCGCGAAGACCGACGGCGGAAATCCGCGCCGTACCGGCGATTCGCCGGCCGCCAGCCCGACTTCCCGGAGCGCACGCGCGAAGCGCGTGAGCGAATCCATCATGAGCAGCACCCGCCGCCCTTCGTCACGGAAAGATTCGGCGATCGCGGTCGCGACATAGGCCGCTTTCACGCGTTCGATTGACGAGCGGTCCGACGTCGCGCAAACGACGACTGAGCGCGCCATGCCCTGCGGCCCGAGTATCGACTCGACGAACTCGCGCACTTCCCGGCCCCGCTCGCCGATGAGCGCGATCACGTTCACGTCGCATTGCGCGCCACGCGCGAACATGCCGAGCAACGTGCTCTTGCCCACCCCAGCCGGCGCGAAGATACCCATGCGCTGCCCCTCGGCGAGCGTCATCATCGTGTCGACCGCGCGCACGCCGGTTGCGAGCGGCGCGGCGATCATGCGCCGCTGCATCGGCGCGGGCGGATCTGCGAAGACGGATGTCAGCGTGTCCGCCACAACGGGCGCGCCGCCGTCCATCGGTTGACCAAGACTGTCGACCACCCTTCCCAGCAACGCCCGCCCCACCGGTACCGACAGTGGACGACCCAACGCGACCACTCGGGTGGATCGCGATACGCGATCCACCCTGGAAAAGGGAGAGAGCAGTGCAACGTTTCGCGTGAAGCCGATCACCTCCGCATGCTGAAGCAACGTCCCGTCCGGTGTACGCAACTCGCACAACTCGCCGAGTGAAACGTCCAGGCCACCCACCTTCACGAGCGTACCGGTAACTTCCAGCACCTTGCCTGTCGTGACGGCATCCGGGCTCGTGAGGAGTGCATCCGCCAGCGTGGCCACGAAGCCTTCGTAATCGGACACGAGCTCCGGCACCAGCGCGCCGGGCATGCGTGCGTTCGTCAACTCGCTCCTCCGTCATTACTCGTTCCGCTGGCACCTGGATCCGGCCGACTCAGTGCCCGATCGGCCGCCATTCGCATCGCCAGCAACCGAGCACCGGTGCCTGCGTCAACGACAACCGAATCCGATTCGCACACGCAGCTGCCATGAGCGAGCCGCGCGTCCTTCACGATCTGCAGCGGGATCGAGCGCCCCGCCTTACGCCAGCGCGCCACGAGTGCCCCGAAGATCCTTCTTGCTTCGGTGTGATCGTCCGGATGCACCGCGATACGCAAATGGGCCGCGCCATCAATGATGTGTTCGACCTTGCCGAGCGCGCGGATGAACAGTGCCCGGCTACCCTCAGCCCGGACAATCTGCTCGACAGCTTGCACCACGATCTCCGCGAGGCGCTCGCGCATGCCAAGCTGTACGCGGCGGCGCAGGTCGCCCGCCTCCGCGAGACGCTCCATCCACTCCGACAACGCGCGTTGCCGTCCTTCGCGGTACCCTTGCCCGGCCGCCTCATCATGTCGCCGCCGTGCTTCGGCGGCGAGCGCCGCAGCGTCCGCTTCGGCCGCCGCGAGGATCTCAGCTGCTTCGCGCCGCGCCTGTTCGAGCAGCACCGCCCGTCGTTTTTGAACCTGCATACATGCGGCATCTAGCTCCAGAAGTGTGCCAAGCGCATCGCGCCTGATCACGTCCGAGTCCGCCCCGATGCCCGGCGCGTTATCTCCGTAAGCAGCTCCTGCGCACCTCAACCAAATACCCATCCCCACTCCGCTAAGCATTCAGGCAATTCCGCCAACAGTTGCCCCGAACCCTGCGCGTCAAGCGTCCGATCGATCCGTCGAGGCCACTCCGGTAATGTGATATTCCGCGGGAACATGAGTCGCAGCAACGTGAACGGCGGCTGGTCTACGCGCAGGTCACGCAAAAGCAACGCCAATCCCTCGTACGACAGCGCATGCGCGTCGAGCGATCGTAACGGCGGAACATGCAGCGTGTGCTCCAGCAACGCGATGTCCGGCGCACCAGAATGCTCGCGCACGAGCGAATCGATCGACATTCCAGTCCATTCGGACAATGTCACCCGAGACTGTCTGTCGACCATGCGACGCACTTCCATTCGCCGAAACAGCAACGCCCGCATTCGCAGCACGCGCACGCCGATCTCGACGGGCATCGCATCGAGCGATGACCACTGCGGGCCGAAGAGGGCAGCAAGCTTCGGTGGTTCGATGTCGAACGCGTCCAGCAGTGCGCGAGAAACTGTCGCGATACGCCGCTCATCTAACGCCGCGACGGCGTCGCGGAGCGCGGGAAATCCCGGCACGTCTCCGTCCGCGCCAGCGCCGATGGCCGCGCTGATCCATGATGAGTCGGCCCAAAGCGCAGCGGTCCGTACATTACGCTGATACCCCACCAATGCGCTCAAACGGCGTTCAGTTGATGCATCGATGACTTGCCTCTCTGATCCAGGGTTTTGTTCATAGCGCGACGAGAAGGGCATCAGCTCGATGAACCGGACGCACCGCGCACACGTCGAAGTTGCGCTCGGGCCCAGTCAAGCAGGCGAGCCCCCTTTCCGGATCCGATCAACATGTACAACGCACCAGCGGCCAGCCCGAATGTCGCGAGCCCGATGGCGATCCACTGCATCGGCACGCGATCCGGTGGCACCGATCGACGCCCGACGGGTTCCGCCGCCACGGTAGTCACGCTGACCCGCTCGTAGGCCAGACCTTCGACGCTGTTGAGCACTAGCGTCTTGATCTGCGGTACGATCTTGCCAACACTGGAGTCGCCGCGATACTTGATGAAGACCGATGCGGACGACGGCTTGACTTCCTGCGCCAGCGGATCGTTGTTCGGCAACACAATCTGCACGCGCGCAACCACCACCCCATCGATCGTGGAGATCGTGGATGACAGCTCCTGCGACAGGCCATACAGGAATCGCACCCGCTCTTCCGTGGGCGTCGACACGAAGCCGTCTTTCCGGAACAGGGCCCCGAGATCGTCATGCTTTTCCCGAGGCAGCCCGCGCTCGCGCAGAACCTCGATCGCACCGGCAAACTGACTGCCTCGAATCGTCACCATCCAATTCTTGCCATTACCACCACGCTGCTTCGACGCATCGAGTCCTTCTTCGAACAGTGCGGCGACGATTTCGTTGGCGTCCTGCTCGCTCAGGTTTTCATACAGGTTCTTGCCGCACGCTGCCAGCACACAGCACGCTAGCGCCGCGCTGATCAATCGGAGCGCGCGCAGCCCGCCCCCTCGAGTCTCTTCCGAAGCCATCGTCACCCCGCCGACGTCACTGATTCTTCATCAGCGTTTCGATTGCCGACTTCGACGCACTCACCACGCCCAGTTTCGCCGCCATATCGAGGTGCATGCTTGCCAGTTCGAACGACATCCGCATCGACTGCGCATGCATCTCCATCACGTCGAGCACCGGTGACGCAACAAGGGTCTCCATCATGCTGCGGTTCACATTGACGAACTGTGCATTCTGCTCACGAATCAACGTTGCCGCCGCCTCGCTCGCGTCGAACGACTTTACATCCGGCGCCACCATATCGGGCCGTTGCATCAATGCCTGGAAACTCTCCATGAGATGACGGTCACCGGCCGGCGACCCAAGCGTACCGTCGCCACTCGCGCCGAGATTCTCCGACACGACGTGATTGAACCCCACCGAATCGATCATTTTGACGCACCCTCCTTCAAATCGCGCTTCGCCTAGAGACGCAGATATCCGCTCGAATCGGAAATACCGGCCGCACTCACTTCGCTTGCCTCGTTCGTCACGTTCTGCTCCGCGATCAACACCGCACATGAATCCGGAATCCAGAACTCCTCTCCGACTCGATGCGCATCGATCGCAGCCAGCAGATCCTCTCGCGCGCGCATCACCCGCACCAGTGCCGCCGCATGCGGATCGGCCTCCAGCTCCAACGCCTCCGCCGCGACACGATGCCAACTCGCGTCGCCGTTTGCGGACAGGCAGACCGCCAACAGCGTCCTTGCGTAGGCGAACGCCGGCGCACGCTCACAAACAGAGCGAAGCACGCGCATCGCATCATCCCAGTTGCCGCGGAACATATGCAGCAACCCGGCCAGCGTTTCAATTTCCACAACATTGGGCCGCAGCACGGTGAGCGCCGCGACGACTTTCTCGACATCTTCCAGGTCGACCCCGACATGCGGAAAATCGCGAAACAGCGCAGTCGAGACGGTTTCAATCAGCCCGCCGACAATCTCGTCGCTGCAGGCCAGGTATTCGCGTTGATCCACAACCATTGCACGCCTCTCCTTGTTCGTGGGATCGCCTCGACTTCTACCGTTGCGGTTCCCATTCACGCCATTTGTTTCAGGATGGTAGCCAACCGACTTTCATGCAACCGCATTCCAGAGCGCACGATATCCCGTAAATGCGAAGCAGTCCGGATTCGGCATAGATTCGCTCGCGAGCCCTGCCTGGCGTCACGCTCACGCTTCGCCAATCGCCGGGATGCATCGGAGCGAACGCAATCGGGCCATGTGCTGTGACCGTACGATGAAGCCTTGTTCCCATCCATTGAGCGTCGAGCCATGAGCGGCGAAAAAACCGAACTCCCGACACCCAAGCGCCTACGCGACGCCCGCAAGGATGGTCAAACCTCGAAAAGCGCGGATGTCAGCGACGCACTGGCCATTTCGTGTGTCGCGGTGCTGCTGTGGTTCGCGGGACACCACTTCGGGGATATGGTGCGCGGTATTGTCGTCGTCGCGCTCGAGTTTTCCACGAGCCATGCGGCGCCGGACGCACTCGGTGACTCGCTTTACAAGATCGGCATACACGCGCTGGCCGTCGTCGTGCCCTGCATCCTGGCCAGCGCCCTGGCCGCCACGGTCAGTTCGTTTGCGCAGGTCGGCGTGGTCATCGCGATGAAGCCCGTCGTGCCGAAGCTGGACAACGTCAACCCGGCTGCAGGCCTGAAACGGGTCTTCTCGCTGCGCACCGTGATCGAATTGATCAAGGCCATCGTCAAGGCAGCCCTCATCGGCGCAGTCATGTGGTACACGCTGTCCGGCCTCTTTCCGCTCATCGCCGGTTCGCTCCATCAGCCGCTGGCCGGTTTGTCGACGATGTTCTGGACGCTGTCGCTGAAGCTCGTCGCGATCGCCTGCGTTGTATTTCTGGTCGTCGGCGCGGTAGACCTGAAACTTCAGAAAATCATGTTCATCCGGCAAATGAAGATGAGCAAGGACGATATCAAGCGCGAGTACAAGCAACAGGAGGGCGATCCGATGATCAAGGGCGAACGCCTGCGTCTCGCCCGTGAGATGGCCACCTCCGCGCCCGAGAAGCGGCAGGCGGTCGGGCTCGCTAACGTCGTGCTCGTCAATCCGACCCACTTCGCCGTCGCGTTGCGCTACGCGCCGCACGAACACCCTTTGCCGCGCGTTATCGAGAAAGGCGTGGACGACGCGGCTGCGTTGATCCGCCGCTACGCGGATGAATTGGGTACGCCCGTCATCGGCAATCCGCCTGTCGCCCGCGCGCTATACAAGATCGACCTTGGCGGCCCGGTGCCGCGGGAACTGCACGAAACCGTCGCCGCGATCCTGCGCTGGGTCGACGCGCTCGGCGCCAAACGCGGGCGGGATCATGCGCCATCGGTCGTTCCGGTGAGCTAACCCGGGAGCGCAGCAGCCATGTGGAAATCACTCAAGTTGCCGGCTGGCGGCGAGATCGGCATCGCGGCGCTCCTGATCGCGATCATCGCGCTGATGATCCTGCCGTTGCCGACGACATGGATCGATATCCTGCTCGCGATCAACATCGCAATCAGCGTCACGTTGCTGATGGTCTCGATGTACATGTCGAACGTGATCGCCCTGTCGTCGTTTCCGTCGCTGCTGCTGTTCACCACGCTGTTTCGACTGTCGCTCAACATCGCATCGACAAAATCAATTCTCCTGCACGCCGATGCCGGCAACATTATCGAGAGCTTCGGCATGCTGGTGGTGGGCGGCAATCTGGTCGTCGGCCTCGTCGTATTCGTGATCATCGCGACGGTGCAGTTCATCGTCATCGCCAAGGGCTCGGAGCGTGTCGCCGAAGTCAGCGCGCGCTTCACGCTCGACGCGATGCCCGGCAAGCAGATGAGTATCGACGCCGACCTGCGCGCCGGCCTCATCACCCCGGACGAAGCGCGCGACAAGCGCGCGACGCTGGCGACTGAGAGTCAGCTGTACGGCAGCATGGACGGCGCGATGAAGTTCGTGAAAGGCGACGCGATCGCCGGGTTGATCATCACGCTCATCAATATCGTGGCGGGCATTGCCGTCGGCATCACCTATCACGACATGTCCGCTGGCGAAGCGGCCGACCGGTTCTCGATCCTGTCGATCGGCGATGCGATGGTCTCGCAGATCCCGTCGCTGTTGCTGTCGGTGGCCGCGGGCGTCATGACCACGCGCGTGTCGGACGAACGCGAGGCAAAAGCGGTCTCGCTCGGCTCGCAAATCGGCCGCCAGCTGGGCGGCAACGCCCGGGCACTCACCGTTTCAGGCGCGATGATTCTCGGCTTCGCCGCGGTTCCCGGCTTTCCGTCGCTGATGTTCATCTGCCTCGCGATCCTGTTGTTTCTCGTCAGCAGGCATCTCGCCAAGCGCGACGGCAGCGCGCAATCCCGCATCGGTGACACAACGCAGCGCGCCGGACCGAGCGTGGAAATCCGGGCGATCATGCCACGTGCACCGCAATTCACCTGCCCGGCCGGCGTGCGCGTCTCCGGCGACCTCGCCTTGCGCCTTTCCCCGGACGCACTTTCCGCCGCATTCGACGCGCAACGCGCGGCTCTTGAAGAAGAGCTCGGGTTACCGTTTCCCGGCATCACGCTCTGGATCAGTGACGCGCTGCCCGCATCCACCTGCGAACTGATGCTCTTCGACGTGCCGCACTGGAAAATCGAGCTCCCCCCGAACAAGGTGATGATGGCGCCACGCGATTCAACCGACCACGATCTGGCCGATGCCGAGATCCGTCCGCCCATCCATCCGGGCGGCCCGGATACCTGCTGGTTGCCGGAAGCGCGCGTGCCCACAGGAACAACGGTCTGGCGCGGCGAGCACGTTCTCGCTCACGCGTGTGCGGTGCTGTTACGGCGTCACGCGGCACTCTTTGTCGGTATTCAGGAGACGCAGCGGATTCTCGAGCAGGCGGGCGCCGAATATCCGGGGCTGGTCGCCGAAGTGCACAAGGGGTTGCCGGTGCAGCGCATCGCCGACGTACTGCGCCGCCTGCTCGAAGAACAGATTTCGATCCGGAACATGCGCAATATTCTCGAGAGTCTTGTCGTCTGGGGGCCGCGAGAAAAGGATGTGCTGATGCTCACCGAATACGTTCGCGGCGATCTCGCGCACTTTTTGGCGCATCGCGCGACGCAAGGGGCGCGACATCTATCTGCAGTCCTGCTCGATCCCGATCTCGAACAGCATATCCGGCACGCGATCAAGCAAACACCAACCGGCAACTTTCTTGCTTTGTCGCCGGTCGAAATTCACCTGCTCACCGACAGGATCCAGTCGCTGGCAGGAGAAGCGGCCGATGAAAGAGTCGCCGTCGTCACGTCGATGGATATTCGTCGCTACGTGCGACGCATGATTGAAGAGCGACTTAACTGGTTGCCTGTTTACTCATACCAGGAGCTCAACAAGCATGTCGAGTTGCGCTCGCTTGGTCACGTACGCGGTCTGTGATAGTTACTCCGGGAGATCCAATCTATGCCCCCCCCCTCCATTTCAAATACACCTGCCCAAACCGATACGCGGCACCCGCGGCCTGCATACTCGCCATCGCTCGACGCGCCGCCTCATCTCGTGCAGCGTTCGGCCAGGATGGTTGAGTCGCCAGCGGAGCCGCGGACAGGAGCCGATCCTGTTGGTCCGGACTGGCGACGCACGTCACACGACAATCCCGATGAAGTGGCTACCAGTGCGTTCGCGACCGGAACACGAGTCGCGCGACCGGGCGCTTCGCTTGCCGATACCTTCGTGCCCGAATGCGATCGCTTTTGCGAATCGATGGCACCCTTCGTCCATCAGATGGCGCAATTTTGCAGCAACGCAGCGATCCGGCTGGCCGGGAACTGGAATGCAAGACTGGTGCTCGACGAGCGCATTCTGGCTGCGACCACGCTGAATCTTTCGCTGTCGCGCTTCGACCTGTCTCTGGCTTTCGAAACCCGCGATCCGTCCACGCGGCAATTTCTCGCTGCTCATCTGGACGAGCTCGAGTACGCCCTGCGCGTCGCGCTGCACACACTGGGACAAGCGAACGACGTGTTTCTGAGTATTCGGTGACGCCATGTTCAATCGAGACGTACGCCCCCGGCGCCCCCTTTTCGGTCAACACAATTTCCAGACAGGACGCGAATGAACGCCCGCCCGCCCGTCGCGTTCGTGCTGCCGAATCCGAACGAAGAGTTACTGCGGATCGCGCCGCTGCGACTTGCTAACATCGCACCAGATGATGCCCGCGCCGCGCGGTTGACTTTTGACGACCGGTGGAACGCATTGGTCGGCAAGATACCTGGCGTGACAGACTGGTGCGTATCGATCGATGACACCCGTCCTGGCCACGATCCCGCACCACCGTTTTCCGCCCCCGGCTTGATCACACTGGTCCGGCAAACGGGAGCGCTGTCGATCGGATTCGACCTCGCCGCTCATCCCGCGCTCTCGGTCGTGGCGAGCCTCGTCGACTCGGCACGTCCCAGCGAACGCAGGATACACGATGCGCTTGCATGCGCACTGCTCGCACCGTTGATGGCCACCCTCGAGCAGACCGGACTCACTGGCTGGCAGGTTGCATCGCTCACGCGGGCGCGAGGCGACGCGCGACCTGATCGGCCTGGCGCGGCATCGTGTGTGTCGCTTTCGTTTCTGTTCAACGGGGAAGAGTACCGCGCCAAGATCGCGTTGAATCGCGCATTCGTTGACGAAGTTGAACGGCTGTTGCGTACCGTCTCACCGACCCTCGCGTTACCGGTTGCATCCATTCCGGTGCCCGGCCGGCTGCGTATCGGCAGCAAACGCTATCAAACCACGTTGCTGCGCAGCCTCGAGCCCGGCGACGTACTGCCGGGCTCGATCGACGCCGCCCTGCGGATCACCAGCACGCCGTTCCGCACGATTGTCACCTGGGGTACGACACGAGGGATGCGACTCCTCGCATCGGTAAAACTCGACGGTCAAACCGCCGTCCTTCTCAAGAATCCTGTCATGGAACAAGAATCCAGCCACACCGAAAATGATACGCCGGACTGTACCGATCCCGTCGACATCGGGGCGCTCGAACTGCCGGTGAACTTCGAGATCGACACGATTGCGCTCTCGGTCGACCGGCTGGCCACACTACGCGCGGGTTACGTGATCGAACTGGCACGAGCGCCATCCGAGATGCGAATTCGACTGGTCGCGCACGGTCAATTGATCGGCCATGGCGAACTCGTTACCGTCGGCGAGCATTTGGGCGTCCGGATCCTCCAGATGGCGCAGCGCGATGATTCAGGTCGGTGACATTACCGGCCTGCTGGTCGCCGTCGTACTGATCAGCCTGGTGCCGTTCGTCGCGATGGTCGTGACGTCCTACGCGAAGATCGTGGTCGTGCTCGGCCTGCTGCGAAATGCACTGGGCGTTCAGCAGGTTCCACCCAACATGGTAATCAACGGCATCGCGATACTGGTCTCGATCTATGTGATGGCACCCGTCGGCATGTCGGCACTGCGGGATTTTGACAGCAAACCGCCGGCGGGCAACTCTTCCGACACTGTGATCCGGGTGCTCGACAATGCACGCGAGCCGTTTCGCGCATTTCTCGTCAAGCATGCCGCCACGCGCGAGAAGCGCTTCTTCCTTCGCTCAGCGTCGATCGTCTGGCCGAAGGAAACCGCTGCCGCGTTGCAGGAGAACGACCTGATCGTGCTCGCACCCGCATTTGCACTCACGCAGCTTACCGAGGCGTTCAAGATCGGATTCCTGCTATACATCGCCTTCATCGTGATCGATCTCGTGATCGCCAACGTCCTGCTTGCGATGGGGCTGAACCAGGTGAACCCAACCAACGTCGCCATTCCATTCAAGCTGCTGCTGTTCGTCGTCATGGATGGATGGTCGACCCTGATTCACGGATTGATCGTCAGCTTCCGCTGACTGCGAGGAAGCCTATGGACATGAACACGCTGGTGGCCTATACAACTCGCGGCATGCTGCTCTGCATGTACGTGTCGCTACCGATCGTCGCGGTGGCCGCGCTGGTTGGCCTGGCCACCTCCTTTCTGCAAGCCGTGACTTCGATTCAGGACCAGACCTTGTCGCATGCGGTCAAGCTCATCGCGGCGACGATCGCCGTGATGGTCACGGCACCCGCATCCGCTTCGGCCATCCTGCGTCTCGCCACGGAAATCATGCAAATGGCGGTGCCAAGTTGAAGATCCTGACCAATCGAAGCCCCTGTCCCCCGGAAACACACGGCAAGGCCAACGACGGCCATCGAGTGACTTCGGACCACCACGCACGATCGGCGGTGCTATACCGGGGCCTGGTGAAGTTCGCCTATGCAGGCGGACTGCCCAACGCAACGGCCACGAGCATCGCTCGCACAAGGCAAATGAGAGTGACGCTCGTGCGCAACCGCATGACGCCAGGGCGTGCGGCGCATCTCGAGATCAAGCAAGCACTCGACATCCGAGGCGATAACAACGATCACCCGAACGAGCTTCCAGGCATCACCGATTCAGACGACCGCCGCGACGGCCAGAGGCAATCGCACCAGTTTCGCGTGCTTCCTGGCTCCGACACGGAATCGACGGATCAACGCGAGTCCGCCTTTCCGTCTCGCGAAACTCAACATCGTCGCGAACGGATGCGTCCTGAATTCTCCATTGAACATCATACTGAAGGGAAGTATGAAGTGATGCTAGAGCGATCGGTCAACCAGCTTCTCGACATGCGGGATACCCTCGCGGCGGATCCAGGTCGTTCCGTCAGAACCGCCGTATACCGGTTTCTGATCGATCAGATCGCATCGGATCGGCATTCGGATGCGCTTCCCGCGGTTTCAATCTCGAAACTGCACGGTGCATTCCACCGTGCCGTCACAGAACGTGCATCAGCCACCGCACACGGTGCAAAACGGGACGCGCCACCCGAACGCGTTCAGCATCTCAATGCCCTGTTAGGTCTGCTGTTGCTGAACACCTGTCGGCCGACACCTCCCACACACTGCCAGCACGCGTTTGCGCGCCTGCTTGCGATGCAGCGTTCTGCATTGTGTGGTGCTCGTTCCGCCGCACCCGCTTAGCTCCCGAAAATAGCCCGCTTGATCGATCGAGCGGCGCACTTTCGTGATCGCGAGCGCACGCATGTCGGCACATCGCGATTGATTTCGGCCATGTGCGGGTGACAATCTAACATCGTATGCCGCTTACGCGATCTATCCGATTCGCTATCCTAATAAATATGTTTAAAGTAAGCTTTCGACCGGTTGGATTCGATCCGTAAGTGGTAGTCCGGCTTGAGATCTTTTCCCCTCGTTCTGACGGATTGCCGCTCACACTCCAGATCAATCTGAACCGGTGGTCAAATGGGCGAGTGGTGCTATATGTATATCCATGAATTCGATGATTCCCATCCGCCTGCCGTCGAGCAAGCGTCGTGCGACGGGGTCCTGTCGCAAGACGATTTCTCTGCAGAAGGGCGAATCATTCTGATTCAGGATAACTAATCCGACCAAACCCGATCCCGGGGCTACACGCCCGCTCCGGCTTATCCCATTCGTGAGATTACCTGTACCGGAACATTCACATACCCCGGCCGAAGCGGAAGCAGCCGTTGATCGACATTTTGCGATCGCGGGATCACGGCCCGGCTCGATCAATATGGCGAACCGCTGTGCAGCACGGTTACCACCCTGGCATTCACCGATCTCCTCACCGACGAACGTGTGGGGTGTGCGGCAAAGGGTATCCGGACGAAGTGAGAGTCGGCGCCAAATTTGAAGCATACGAGCATGCGATGGGGCCGATCGGATTGCGAGCGGCCACGATACTGGCGGATTACGACGAACTACGAGCGCAACGAGCATTGGCCGATGTTTTCCCCATGACGTTGCTCGGACGCGCATCTTCCGGCATCGCCGCCATTCCGTTCGCCGATATTGGCCTGATCAATGGTACCCCGCTGATTTACCCGTCGTTTCTGATCGATTACACCTATAGTACGCGTCCTTTACCGGGCAATGCGCTCGACTACACGGCCGTCCGCCGCTATGCCTGCGGCACCGGTCTGGCCGCCGGCATGGGGTTCACTGAAGCGGCCATCCACGCGATTGGCGAAGTCATCGAGCGTCACGGTATCGGGCGCTTTATCGCCCAAACGCTTTTCCATCGGTCGGAGACGGTCCGCTCGACCTGATCGATCGTCGCACCGTGGCACCCGATCTTGCTACGATATGGGACGACGCGGAGCGCGTCATCAATGCACCGGTTCATTTGATTGCGGCGGGTAGCGAGATCGATTGCCCCGTGTTTATTGCCTATTGTCGGGCCCGTTCGATTTCGGGCGTACACGTGATTGGTGGCGGTTGCTCCGTCTATAGCGGCCACGCGGGCGATCAAGGAACTCGTACAGCAGTACGCAGTCGCGAACGGACATCGAACATGTTGCGTACGATTGGGCGTGCTGTCGACAGCACCTGACGGAATATCCGCAGCCTGCTGCGCTGAATGGAAATGACGCTCGAATGCGATCACCCGACACGCGTCCGATCGATCACGATACCGACCGATCCCGCCCCGCGAGATCTCGATGCCCATCTAACCCACCTGCAAACCGCGTGTCGCGACGCCGGCTATCCTGTCTGGCTCAGAACCCTGCATGCAACCGAATGTGGTGTGGAACTGGTCTGCGCGGCCATGCCTAGAATGGAGCGTTTCTCCATCGTGTCGCTGGGCGGCTACGTGGTTCCCTGTCACCGTCACGCTCAGCCAATGGCCACCTGAATGACCAATCGCGATTCCGACACGTCCGCGCTCGGCTCGACGTGGCCCTGCGCGGGCCGTCGAGCCGCGCGATTCATCTGGGCCGCACGAGGAAGAGCCCGCGTTGTTTCCCGTGCCACCGCTCGTCACACATGCGGCCGAATGTTTGATTCGTTCGAGGACGGGCGAGCGCTGCTACGTGGCGAGCACGGGCCCAATATCGCCCATCCACGTTATGCGAATCCCACCACGCTGGTGCTGGAAGCAAAATTCCGCGCGCCGGAGCGATGCCGGTACAGGCTGGCCGTCAACAGCGGGATGACGGCCAGCCCTGATGGTATTTCGCGCGCTGCTGGACACCGGCGACCAGGTCATGATGCTCGATCACACGTTCTACGAAACCCGGGAGCAACTGACCCGTGAAGCCGCGTCGCGCGACCTGCGCATTACGTGGATCCGCGATGCGTCGCCCGGGTCGCTCGAGGCCGCATACGATGGCACCACGCGGCTCGTCTACATCGAAACCCCAACCACTCCGGCCTTGCGCAACGTGGACCTCCCCGCCGTGGCGGCGTGGTGCGCGTCACGCAATTGCCTGCTGATCGTGGACAACACCGTGCTGACCCCGCTGGGTCAGAATCCGTTGTCCCACGGCGCCCATCTCACACTGTATTCGCTGACCAAGCGCCTCAACGGGCACGGCGACATGGTGGGCGGCATGATCTGCACGAATCGACCAGAGCTATGCGACAAGTTCAAGGACCTTCGGGACATCGACGGCCTGACGCTCGATTCGTTTTCCTCGTGGCACGCGATCCGCGGCCTGTGAACCCTGTCGATACGGCTCCAACGTCACGCGGCCAATGCGCTCGCCGTCACCCATATGCTCACCCGGGAATATCCGGGAATCACATGGGGCGCGGTCTGGGCCACCCCGCACGCACGCCGGAATGGTGTCTCGCTCCAGCTCAATACCGGGCTGATGTTCATCGATTTTCACGATCGATCGCGATGCGCTTCGTGAACGCGCTGACACTCGTTCGGCTGGCCCCAATCTTCGGCAATCTGGAATCGTAGCGCTATTGCCATGGCGGGTTCGCCGACGCCGGTGACCACACGTTCGGCGCCATCGCGATCCCGGCCGGCCTCGTGCGCCTGTCCATCGGGCTCGAAGACATGCCCGACCTGCTCGCCGATATCCGGCAAGCGCTTGATGCGTGTGGGTGGACACCGCGGCTGCGTGGCGTTACGGCTTGGCACGCGCCGCCTGAAGGGTCTCCACGATTGCCATCCACCCCGCACGACGGCCCTCCTCGTCGGTAACGCGTCCGCGTTCGCCAAATGCAAGCGCCTGAACGACCGGTGTTCCCGACCCTGCCCCCCCCCTTCGGCCAGTCGGGTTGTTTGCCCGAAAAACTGGGCCGCTCCGCCCCTCTCTTCTTGTCGGCCCAGTTGTACTGGCTCGATCGCGCTCTACAGCACTGGAAGACGCCACGCAACGCTTGCGACATACGTGACCTTTGCACGAACACGCTCTGTCCAGGTCGGAGTTTTTCTCGCACATTGGTTCGCATTCTTCGAATAAGTGGCGCATCGACGCATACAAAGTTTTCAGTGCTTGACTACAGTGAACGCAACACGCAGCGCGTCAGGAACGTGGCATCAAGTTACCCACCGCACAATCATCGAAAACACAATGAAATCATTGCGCATCATCACCGGATTTCATTCCGGTGCCCAACTCGATTTACCAGCCGGCAGCCACACGATCGGTACCGGCTGCGATGACGACATCCGGATTACCGACTGGACGGCCCCGACGATCGAACTCGTCGTCGACGACCAATCCGTTCAACTCCGCAGGAACGAATGCATCGAGGAGGACGAATCGGCTGCAGGCCTCGGCGACCCCGTTACGGTCGACGACTTCGTCCCTGCGCAATTCGGCGATATCGTGATGTGCGTCGGACCGGCGGATGTCGAATGGCCCAGCGATGTGGAGTTGCTGTCGACCCTGTTCGTCAAGCCTGACAATGGGCATCAACCCGCCGAACGACGCCCTTATCGAAGAGGGTCGGCGATCGCCGGTGTCACCGCCTGTTGCGTAGCGCTGCTGGCTTCCTTGTCATTGTGGCCGGCTCAACCGGCCAAGGCATCCGCCCCCGTGGATCTCGCGGCACGGGTCCGCGATGCGGTGGCGCATGCCAACGTCCGAGGTCTCGCCGTCGAGCGCGCGGGCGACGATATCGCGATCACCGGCATGGTCCCGAACTACGCGGACGACGTACGTGTTCGCAAAGCCCTTGCCGACATCGAGCCGTCGCGCGTCAAGCGTCGATACAGCGTCGCCGAGAACGACGTCCAGAACATCCAGGATGCGCTGGGGATCGCCGGCGCCAACGTGGCCTACCGCGGCAACGGGACGTTCGAGATTGACGGAACCGTTGCCAGCCTGAAGGCACTCGATGCTGCGGTCGCGCGGGTGCGCAGCGATCTAACTGCGAATGTAAAGGACATACTCGTCCGCGCCACGGAGATTCAAAAACCGGAAGTCCGTCAAGTCGTTTCCCAGTTGATCTCGGCAAACGGCGTGCGCTACACGCAAACCCCCGACGGGGTAAAGCATATCTACGCTTCCGGCAGCTAACCACGACATCAGGAGCCTGTATGTACGAGCCACTCGAAGCCGTCTCGGCGCAATTCAACGACCTGCAGAATTATCTCGAGAACGCGTCCGGCTCCGATCGCGACGATCTCCTGTGTAATGCGCTCGAGGCGACGGCGCAGGAATGCCGCGGCGCACGCGCTCAAACCGATCTGGACCGGCAGAATCTCTCGATCCTTCACCATGGCTTCATCGCGGCAAATCGGATCGTCCGATATTTGCGGGAAACCGGAGCGGCGGTACGCGCATGACGAATACGCCCGGATCATCCAATGCGGGCAGCCAGCCATGCATCATCACTGCATGCCGGGCAACGAGCTGACCTCGTCCATCGGGAACGAGACCGAATGGGCAGGTGGCAGTGGTTCTTGTCAATCAAAGGAGGCTTTATGCTAAATGTGGCGAGCATCATCGGTTCTATCTTTAACAATCCCTTTGCAAATATGTCCAAAATCAACAACACCTCCAGCACCCAGAAAATCGACAGCAATACTGATTTCGATTTCGACAAAGAACACAAAGATGCAATTGCCGAGCAAAAACATCTTGCCCTGCTGAATATGCAACAAATGCGGGTCGCGGCCCAATGCACATTTATGAAAACTTGCGCGCAAAACATGAAGGATGCCGCAGGTCGACAGTAAATTACCAATTCTACACGCTCAATTACTTATCAGCACACATTTTCGCGATACAAACATCTCGAAATACTTAATGGAGTGTATTATGATCGGAGCACTCGCAGCAATCCCGGCAGTGGCAGGAGCAGTATCCGCAGTGGCGGGCGCGGTACCGTCCGTCGCAGATCTCATTAAAACAATCGTCAAGGAAGGCTCGTCGTTGCTTAAAGGCGGCCTCCAGCTTCTCGGGAATATTCTGGACAAGAACACGAACTCCGAACCAGTCAAGACGGCAGGAAACGCAGTCAGTCAATCCTATAACGACTCGTTTCAGAAGTTCGGTCCGCAACTCTCCATTTCATTGAAGGGATCCGTCTGACGACGTCATTCCATTCATAGCTGATGGCCACCACGCGCAAGCGTTGGTGGCCAGCATTTCCGCGGCCTTAGCCAGTAAAAAATTGAGCCACGACGCCTTCAACTCCCTCATTTATGACCTGTGTTCGACCGTAGGGCTAGGCGACCCGGACCACGTTCTGCAAACGAGGGCAATCGAGGTCGAGGGATTCGAGATTCTTTTCGATCGGTTGGAGACGGATTCCCATTCAATCTATTTGAGTTTCCACTTCGGAACCGTCACCGCCGGCCGCACTTTGACCATCTTCCGCCTCATGCTCGAAGCCAACCTGATCATCTACGCACAGGATCAGGCCCAGCTTGGTATCGATACTGACACCGGCGGCATTGTCCTGATCGTGCGCGTACCGATGACGCCCGATCTCGATGGTGCGGTTCTGGCGGACCTACTGTCCCACTATGCCGAACACGGGCGGTATTGGCGACAAAACGTGATCGAATCCAGTGATGAAATGTTCAAAGGCATCCTGACAGGCGATCATCTTTGGTTGAGAGCGTGATCCGTCGCTCACGCTGTCGCCAGCGCGGATACACGAATCGAGCTAACACTACGCGAGGTTGTACATGCACACGATCAGTACATTGTCGCATCCGAACGTCGCCGGACCGGAAGTTCACCGGCAATCCGCGGATAATCCAGCGGGCAATGTAAACAAACACCCATCTGTCAAACCGAGCGCTCATGCGTTGCTGGACGGACTGAAGTCCGTGCGCACGATTTCCCGAGCGCTGGTCGAAAGCGGTCGCACGCCGGTCCTAACGCCGAGTGCTACGCCTCATGTGCTGGCACGCGCGGTCGGCCCGCGGGAACTCACGCTCGAGCAACACCCCGACGGCAAAACGCGGATCACGATGAAATATCCTCCGATCGAGCAACTGGTCCTGAGCGGCGGTGGAGCAAAAGGCGCCGCGTATCCAGGCGCGGTACTCGCGCTGGAAGAAGGGGGCGTCATGCCCGCCATCAAGGGCATAGCAGGTTCTTCCGCCGGTGCAATCACGGCCGCGCTGATCGCATCCGGCGTCTCGGGCAGCGAGTTCAAGGATCTGTCCAACCGGATGGATTTCCTCGACCTGGTCCGTGACCGCGTCGGGTCACCTCAGCTTCAGGTCATTCGTCATTTCTACGAAGACACGCTGAAAGAGGCTTTCGCCAAGATCGGCCGGCATGTGCCTTTCGCCAGGAACATCGGCTCCAGCCTAGCCCTTCTTTCCAATATGCGAACCGAGGCGCCTGCGCTCGAGAAGCTCCTGAAAGACGAGACTCGTGCGAGCGTTCTGAAGCACATTGCCACTCATCCGGCGATCACAGATCATCGCCCCGTGATCGACGAGATACGACACAAGCTAGAAGCCGGCGGCGACGTGACCTTCGGCGATCTTCGTCGTTTAAGCCAATGTATTCCGGCAATCAAGAACTTGCAGTGTACGGGAACCCTGATGGAATCTCAGTGTCCGCAGCTGATGGTATTCAGTGCCGAGACGACGCCGGACCTGAGCATTGCTCGCGCCGCCTGCATCTCCGGGGCTTTCCCGTTCGTCTTTGCACAGCCTGAGGAGACCACGCCGTTTGGGACTGCACGCTTTCAGGACGGCGGCGTCATGCTCAACGTTCCCGCTCCCGAAATATTCGAACCGAAATCGGTTAGCCAGATGTTGCCCAATCCGAACAGCCTCGTCCTGACGTTCACGAATGTCTTGAAAAAAAATTCGTCGCCCGGCCAAGGCGTATTGGGCGCGCTCAAGGACTCGTTTGTAGGCGCACCGGTAGGCGCCCGACATGCACTGCAAACGCAGGCGCTCTGGAAGATGAAAGAAGACGTTGTTCAGGTGCCTTTGAAGAACGAACGAGGTGATTTCTCCGGACTCCTGAGCGGTACACTAAACTTCGGCATGTCGCTCGACGACAAGCTTGCATTGCAGCGCGACCTGAAGCAGGTAGTCGAAAATCATCTTGCTGTGCGCCGCGAGAAGCAAATTTCGATCGAACTCCCGTCGACGGAGTCCGCTCTGCTTGCACTGGACGACGCGCAGTTCGACGCATTGCGGGCCGCTCATCCCGATTTGACGGCCACCTCGTACGCATTTCGAACCGAAGCCCGGAACGCGATCGACAGGCTGTCGACAGTTCTTCGTGCGCAGGACAATGTCACCCCCGACAGTCTCGCGCAGTTGGTCTGTCCGCTCGATCGGCTATGCCACCGTGACTCGGTCAAGCTGGACCATGTCGCGCGCCAGATTCTCGATCCACGTCAACCGAAAGCGCTGGCCCGCTGCGTCGACGTAATGCGCCATGCCCGTACGGATTCCCCGGTGCTCCAGGCGCTGAATGTCCTGAGCGAGCAGCAGGACGTAGTCAACGCCGCCCATAACGCGATTCGCGACATCGTTTACCCAGCGCGCTTCAAGTTGGGGCAATCCGCCGGCAATCATGCGCTCCTGAATCTGGTCGAAGACCGGCTAACTTCCGCCACGACGCGTGACGAATATAACGCCGCGCTGGAAACGCTCGCCCGGAACTACAAGGCACGCCTGAGCCTGCGATCAACACCATCGACTTCAGCCACGGTCGAGCTAGCAACGGCATACACAATTCCGGCGTAGAGACGTGGATTGCGTCACCCCGCATCGCCGTGGCCAGTAGCGTGCGGCGATGCGGAACCGGGACAGGCCGACGTGTCGTTCACGCCGCCCTGCTCGATAGCGCACGACCGTTGTCGCCGTATCGCGCATCGCCGTCGACCTCAAAAATCCGGTATCCGCGCCCATACAACGTCTGCAATCGGACACCGAAGGCACCGTTCAATTCGAGCTTGCCGCGCAGCCGGTAAATATATTGCTCGAGCGAGCGCCCCGCGATGTCTTCCGATGTTCCCCATACCATCATGGCGATCTGCTTCCGAGTGACCTCCTCATTCTTATGCAGGAACAGGAACCAGACGATTTCCAGTTCCTTTTCGGTCAAACCGACACACCGGTTTGCCACCACGACCGATCTCGATTTCCTGTCGACCCGGTAATGTCCCAACTCGATCGAATCGTTTTTTCCCGGCCACTCGGATGCGGCACACGCGCCGCGCAATGCCTTCACTGCTCTCGCATGGAGTTCGCCTGCGGAGGCTGGCGCCAGCACGACATCGTCGGCACCGGCCTCGAAAGCATCGACAATGCTCGCCTGATCGCGTTGCACATTCAATACGATCACCGGCACTTTGGCCCCCAATCGAGACATCAAGTAGGGAAGCAATAACGTGCATGAATCGGTACCGCCTCGTGCATCGACAAAAACGACGGAAAAATCGACACGCCCCACGGCCCGTGCCAACCCTAACTGATCGTCGAATTTCATGCAGGAGACTGCGTCACCCACGAAGCTCTCGCGAATCGTGTCGAACAGATGCGTACTGCTTGTCACTACGGCAATATTCATGATGATAGAATCACAAGCGACATGGATCGACACCCCGATACAAAATGCCCAACAGCGAACATAGGGGCCTGCACACCGAGACTAAGGCCATCGATATACGCGGGCAATGGGACAGACCGACGCAAGCTATGAGAAGAGTACGAACCCGATATGCGTCCGTCCGTTACGCCTCGCCTTCCTTCATCCGATTCGGCGAACGCCGTCCCGGGCCTCAATCACGTTCGATATAGCGGTTTTTCATCTGCTCTGCCTCGCTTCGTTCTCTCTGTCGTCTCCGGATCCACCATCCCCTCGCGAAAGAACCGGGGTACAACTCAACACGTCGTCGGCACTGTGCCGCTCGCCAGCAAATATCCCGCGGACTTTCACGTAGAACATCGGGATCATGAAAATGGCAAGGAATGTCGCCGTGATCATCCCGCCGATCACGCCGGTGCCGATCGCACGTTGGCTAGCCGAACCCGCGCCATCGCCGAGCGCGAGCGGCAGCACACCGAGGATGAACGTGAGCGACGTCATCAGGATCGGACGTAACCGCTGGCGTGCGGCCTCCAGCGCAGCGTCGATCGGCCGCATCTTCTGCGTCAACTGCAGTTCGCGCGCGAACTCAACGATCAGGATCGCGTTCTTCGCCGACAAACCCACGGTGGTCAGCAAGCCGACCTGGAAGTACACGTCGTTGTCGAGACCGCGCAGCGTCACCGCGAGCAGCGCGCCGACGACGCCGAGCGGCACGACCATGAGCACCGAGAACGGGATCGACCAGCTTTCGTACAGCGCCGCAAGACACAGGAACACGACGAGGATCGAGATCGCGTACAGGATCGGCGCCAGCGAGCCCGACTGGCTTTCCTGGAACGACAGGCCTGTCCACGCATGGCCGATGCCCTGCGGCAAGTGCTTCGCGAGCTCTTCCATCGCCGCCATCGCCTGGCCGGAGCTCATTCCCGCCGACGCCTGACCGAGAATCTCGACCGACGACACTCCGTTATAGCGCTCGAGCTTCGAGGCGCCGTACGTCCAGTGCCCGGTCGCGAACGAACTGAACGGCACCATCCCGCCCGATTCGTTACGCACGTACCAGTGGCCGAGGTCTTCCGGCCTCATCCGGAACGGCGCGTCAGCTTGCACGTACACCTTCTTGATCCGGCCGTCTGCATCGAGGAAGATGTTGACATACTGCGAGGCCCATGCGATCGAGAAGGTCTGGTCGATTGACGAGGTACTGACTCCCATCGCTTCGGCTTTCTCACGATCGACGTCGATCTGGTAGCGCACGGTATCGTTCAGTCCATTCGGACGAACCCGCTCAAGCGACGGATCCTTTGATGCCATGTCAAGCAGCCGGTCGCGTGCCGTGATCAACGCATCGCGCCCAAGCCCCGCGTTGTCCATCAGCTCGAACGCGAAACCGGATGCATTCCCCAGTTCACGGATTGCAGGCGGGTTGACCGGGATCACCGTCGCGTCCTTGTACGACGCGTAATGCGCCGCTGTACGCCGCTGGAGTGCCTGGACCGTCTGATCCGGGCGCTGCCGCTGCGCGAACGGCTTCAGCCTGACGAATACGGTGCCTGCATTCTGGCCTCGGCCGGCGGCACTAAAGCCGTTGATGGTCAACGTCGACTCGACGATGTCCTGCTCATTGTTCAGCAGATAGTCGCTCACATGCGCGAGTGTCCGTGCCGTGGTTTCCTGCGTCGAACCGGATGGCGTTTGCACGATCGCGATCATGTAGCCCTGATCTTCGTCGGGCAGGAACGATTTCGGCAAGCGCGCGAACAGTAGGCCGACCGCGACGATCACGGCGAGATAGATAACGAGCCAGCGGCCCGAGCGCCTGATCACATGGCGCACGCCGCCCTCGTACTTATCGCGGCCCTGATCGAAGGTGCGGTTGAACCAGCCGAAGAAACCATTACGCTGCCCCGGTGGGCTCGGCTTTAGGATCGTCGCGCACAATGCCGGCGTCAGGATCAGCGCGACGAGCACCGACAGCACCATCGCCGACACGATCGTCAGCGCGAACTGGCGGTAAATCACCCCGACGGAGCCACCCAAAAATGCCACCGGCACGAACACCGCCGACAGCACCAGCGAGGTGCCGATCAGCGCGCCGGTGAGCTGGCTCATCGCCTTTCTGGTCGCCTCCCTAGCCGACAGGCCTTCTTCCGCCATCACGCGCTCGACGTTCTCGACAACCAGAATCGCGTCGTCAACCAGCAGGCCGATCGCGAGCACGAGGCCGAACATCGACAGCGTGTTGATCGAGAATCCCATCAGCGACATGATCGCGATCGTGCCGAGCAGCACGACCGGTACCGCGATCGTCGGGACGATCGTCGCCCGCAGGTTCTGCAGGAACAGGTACATCACGAGGAAAACGAGCACGATTCCTTCGAGCAGCGTCTTGACGACACCTTCGATCGACGTGCGCACGAATGGTGACGTGTCGTACTGGTAATTTACGACCAGGCCGGGTGGAAAGAACTGCGACAACTCGTTCAATTTTGCCTGAATGGCATCCACCGTCGCGAGCGCATTGGCACCCGATGCCAACTGAATGCCCAGCGTTGCACTGGGCTTGCCCATGTACTTCGTGTCGAAAAGATAGTTTTCCGCGCCCAGCGATACCCTGGCGACATCCTTCAGTCGTACCCGGGAACCGTCCTGGTTCACCTTCAGGAGGATGTTGCCGAACTGCTCCGGCGTGCGCAGCAGCGCGGCCGCAGTGACTGTCGCCTGCAAGGCGGTACCGGGTACGGCCGGCGCCCCGCCCAGCTGGCCGCCCGCAACCTGCACGTTTTGCGAGCGGATTGCCGCCGTGACATCGATCGGCGTGAGGCCAAGGCTCGTCAGCCGCGCCGGATCGAGCCAAACGCGCATTGCATACTGCGAGCCCAGCAACAGCGTCTGGCCCACGCCATCGACGCGGGTGACCGGATCGAGCACATGCGATGCGACATAGTTCGTCAGATCGTCCTTCGACAGGCTGCCGTCCTGGGACGTGAAGGCGATCCACAACAGGTAACTGCCGCTGGATTTCGTGACACGTATCCCGAGCTGCTGAACGATCTGCGGCAGATTGGGGGTTGCGAGCGACAGCTTGTTCTGAACCTGTACCTGTGCGACATCGGCGCTGGTGCCTGGCGCGAACGTCAGCGTGATCGTCGCCGTGCCTGAATCGTCACTCGTCGACGCCATGTACAGGAAGTTGTCGAGGCCACTCATCTGCTGCTCGATCACCTGTGTCACGGTGTCTTCCAGCGTCTTCGCAGAGGCGCCCGGGTAATTCGCGGTGATCTGGATCGCCGGCGGCGCAATGGTCGGATACTGCGCGACCGGCAGCGTGAAGATTGACGCCACGCCGGCCAGCATCACGACAATCGCGAGCACCCACGCGAACACGGGGCGATCGATAAAGAACCTTGCCATGTTGCCCGCCCCCCGCTATCGCGCCCGAAGCGCTTCGAGCGCCGCCAACGCCACGGACAGTACAGGCACGGAGTCGGCAGCAGCGTCTGATGAGGCAAGCGACTGCGCAGCGGAGATCTCACCGGTGGCGCCAGGCAGTGCGGTGCACACCATTACGGTTTGCGGCTGGAACGAAGTGACGCCAATTTTCGACATGTGCAGCTGCAGCGCCGTTGCATTTTTCCAGCACGCGGCCCGGCAAGCGAAAGTCGTCGCGATTGTAGTCAAGCTGTATTCAACTCGTTCGACGCGCATGGAGCGACCTCTATATGCAATTCAGTGACCCATTACTGCTCCGCATCGAATGACGCACGCAACATCTACGCACACGACTACTCGATCGCAGTCCCAGCGAGCGGCAATTCGATAGCACCCGCTACAGACGACGCACGCCCCCAAACCATCAAAGAATTCCCAGGACGACGTGATTATTGAGATGAGATTCGAAGATGGCCGCTCGGAAAACCCCAAAGACACCGCCACCCGGAGGAAGACTTACATTACACGCAGTATTTAAATCAATTAATTATCAAATTTCAACAATCACCGCAGTGATCCACCATATTTAAACAAATGTCACCAATATCACCGATAGTACACAATCACGCAGAGAAAATAAATTTGACCAGTCCGAAAAATTCCCGCGTAGCTCGAGTCTGCGTGAGGCAGTACAACTACCTCCAATGCACCCCATTTAAATTGACGGATCGATACGGAAGCACGCTCGTTGTCGACAGCACGGACGATGCACCTTAAATCAATCGCCGGTCAATGGCGTGAACACCAGTTTCTTGAATGCGTCATGCTTGACCACGACGCATCCATCCGTGGAGCAGCATCTCAAATTCCGCACGAATCGGGAGTCGACGCTTCGGAAATGAGGCGCTTCGTGCGTACCATGATCCTGCTTCAGGCAAAAACAGCATCGACAATATTTTTTGGCAATTGTCGACTGCAGAATCGGCCTCTGCCGTCAAATCAAAAACACGACCTTAATGAATAAGACATCGATTCTTTCAAGAACACTGCCGGCCATATTATTATTCACCAATTTTCCGGCGTCAGCCTTCAACGAGGATGCGAATTACAACCAATGCGTCCTTACAGCCTTGCGAGGAAGTCAAAATTCGTCTACTGCTAGTATCATGCGCAACTCGTGTGACCAGCTCCATCGAAACTGGCAAATGATGCTACCTCGTGACAAGGCCTTCCATATGTGCATATTGAATAGCTTGGGAGGAGTCCGGGACGATTTTGCAGTACAAGAGCTTGTTCGAGGTTGTTCGCGACAGGGGGAAAATGCTGGTCCTGTTTTCAAATAGATCAGCGCACATTCGCCACGGCGCCGCCCCGCCTTGCCAAAAGGCAGGGGCGGCGTCAGCCATCCGTCCATTCACACCAACATGCACGCAGTTCTGCAATCGCCGCGCGGTGGCCCACCGATCGATCATCGTCGATGCGAGCATGCCCCCCGGGCTTCTGCTCGTTTGGCGTCCCTGTTTGACGTGCGAATGCTGTCAGTATTAATCACGCGGCTCTGATCGCGATGCTTTGCAGTCCGATCCGGATCCAATTCATACCGATCGATGGCGCGTGCCGAGCCCTGCAACGCCGACTTTCATGAGCAGGAGGATCAACACGCCGGTCGGCAGGCGGCGGTCGGAACGTTTTTTGGGACCGGTCCTACTCAATTTCAAATTCGCCCTAAAGCGCTAGCGGCTGTAATTCCTTAAAGTAAAGCCCATCGGAAGTTCATAAACCGACCTCAAGTTTGGGCAGACGCACGAACCCGTAACTTGCCGAGTCGCTGGCGAAAGCGGCCCCTAATTCAATCGCAAACGCTCCGGTATCGGCATCGGCCCAACGACGCTCTGATCGAAGAGCGTAGGCATCCGCCTATTCGGCAACGCCTGCATGCTTCGAGCAACTACCTCCCCCGTCGACTACGAGGACAGGCTGGTTACCGCATCAATCGCTGTGGTGAAAACGAAGCAGGCTCATCGTGAGGATGTCCGGGTCAATTTTGTAGGATTGGCCGTTTCGTTCTGGATCGCGTGGTCGCAAGCAACTTTTCACGCAGCGCGTGTGTAGCAAGTCCGCATTGCGTTTCATTTCCATCAGTGGGTGATTACGAGGTCAAATTCGGCGTGGCCGGCGAACTTACAACGAAACACGGCGCAGCCTGGGCTGCGCGCGTCCTCGTGGGCTGCCTCGCCGCATTCTTCGCGTTACCGGCCCACGCGAAGTACGATGTCGAGATCGACGCGCCGCGCTCGGTCCGCAAGCTGCTCAAGTCGCATCTCGACATCGCGCGCTTCGCCAAGCGCGACGACATCAGCGACGACCAGTTCGACTTCCTCGTGACCGCCACGCCGCAGCAGGTGCGCGACCTGACCGCGACAGCCGGTTATTTCTCGCCGGTCGTGCGCACCGACGTGCGTATGCGCGACGGCAAGCGCGACGTGCGCATCGCGGTCGATCCGGGGCCGCAGACCGTCGTGTCGACGGTCGACCTGACGTTCAAGGGCCCCGTCGACACCGAGGATCCGAAGCAGGAGGCCGCGACCCGCTTCGCGTTCTCGCTGAAGCCGGGCGACCCGTTCACGCAGTCCGACTGGGACGGCGCGAAGGGCGCGGCGCTCAAGCAACTGCAGTCGCGCCGCTACCTGGGCGCGAAGATCGCGTCGTCGGAAGCGCGCGTCGATCCGCGCACGCAGCGCGCGACGCTGGCCGTCACGTTCGACAGCGGCCCGACTTTTACGATCGGCAAGGTCGACGTCGACGGCGTGCGCCGCTATCCGGAAAAAATCGTCACGAACGTCAATCCGTTGTCGGAAGGCGAGATCTACGACGTGCAGCGGATCACCGAGCTGCAGCGGCAGCTGCAGAACACGCCGTACTACGCGAGCGTCGCGATCGACGTCGGCGACGATACGGCGAAGCCCGAGCGCACGCCCGTGCACGTGAAGGTCAGCGAGTTTCCGTACAACAACATTCGCGGCGGCGTCGGCTACGCGACCGATACGGGCCCGCATGTGCAGGGCTCCTACACGTATCTCGACACGTTCGGCGCCGCGTGGCCGCTCACCGTATCGGGCCGGCTCGACCAGATCCAGCAGTATGGTCAGGTCCAGCTGTCGATGCCGCCTGGCGAGAAAGGCTGGACCAACAGCGTGCTCGCGTCGTACACGAACACCAACGTGTCCGACACGCGGATCTACAGCACGCGGATCGGCGCGCAGCGCACCCGCACCGGTCAGTTCATCGACTACGCGTATTCGCTGATGTTCTACCAGGACCGGCTCGACCAGAACGGCGCCGGCCCGACCACCAGCCGGGCGCTGGTGCCGCAGTGGGCATGGACGCGCCGCAACGTCGACGATCCGTTGTTCCCGCGCTCGGGCAACCTGATCCACGCGGAGGCCGGTTTCGCGATCAAGGGCGTGGCGACCGACCAGACCTTCATCCGCGGTTACGCGCGCGGCCAGCAGTACGTGCCGATCGGCAAGCGCGACCTGTTCGTGTTCCGCGCGGAGCTCGGCGGCGTGTTCACGAGCGGCAGCTCGGCCGGTGTGCCGGCGTCGCTGCTGTTTCGCGCGGGCGGCTCGAACTCGGTGCGCGGTTACGGTTACCAGAGCATCGGCAACAGCGTCGCCGGCTCCGTGTTGCCGACCAAGTACCTGATGACGGGCACCGCCGAATACCAGCACTGGTTCAACCGCGACTGGGGCGCCGCGACCTTCTTCGACATCGGCACCGCGACCGATGCGTGGGGCGAGAAGGTATTCTACCCAGGCGTCGGCATCGGCGCGCGCTGGCGCAGCCCCGTCGGCCCGATCAACGTCGACGTCGCGTACGGACTGCGCAACCACAGCGTGCGCCCGTACCTGACGCTCGGCATCGCTTTCTGACCTTGTTGCACGAGCCACGACGAACCGCATGACGAAGGATCCGAACGACACGCCGCCGCCTCACGATCCGGACTCGCCCGAGCGCGCGCCCGACGCGCCGCCGCGCGCGCCGCGCCGCGTGCGTGCGGGCCGGATCGTCGCGTGGACGCTCGTGACGGTCGTGCTGCTCACCGTGCTGGCGGCCGGGCTCGTGCTGGCCGCGGCGACGACCGAGCGCGGCACGCGGCTCGCGTGGCAGGTGGCCGGGCGCGTGCTCGGCGCACGGCTCGCGGGCACGCTGGAAGGCGGCTCGCTTGCGACCGGCGTGCGGTTGCGAGGCTTCGCGTGGACCAGCCCCGACGGCACCGGCACCGAGGTCCGCATCGACCGGCTCGACGGCCGCTGGGAATTGACCCGCGCGCCGTGGCGGCTGTCCGTCGACTACCTGCGCGCGGGCACGATCGACGTGCGGATCGCGCCTGGGCCGTCGACGCCGAGCACGACGCCGCAGGACCTGAGCCTGCCGCTGCAGTTGCGGATCGACGATCTGCGCGTCGATCACCTGGCGATTCACGAAGGCGGGTCGACGACGCAGCTCGACCATCTCGCGCTGAACGGCCGCAGCGACGGCCGCCACCATGAACTTGCGCTCGACGGCGTCGACACGCCGTACGGCGCGCTGACCGCACGCGCGAAGCTCGACGGCGTGAAGCCGTTCGCGCTGACGGGCAACGCGACTTACGTGGGCAAGCTCGCGAACGAACCGGTCAACGCGAGCGCGAACGTATCGGGTTCGCTCGAAGCGCTCGTCGCCGACGTCGCCGCGAGCGGGATGAAGCTGAACGGGCGCGCGCACGTCGAGGCCGCGCCGTTCGGCGCGGTGCCGCTCACGCGCGCGTCGCTCGCGTTCGATCACGTGAACCCGCAGGCGCTCGCGCCGGGCGCGCCGGCCGCCGATCTCGCGGTGCGCGCGGAGCTGGCACCCGTGACCGCGCCGGCCGGCGCCGCAGCGGCGAAGGGTTTCGCGGTGACCGGCCCGGTGTCGATCGTGAACGCGAAGCCCGGCACGCTCGGCGAGCATCTGCTGCCCGTCGTCGACGCACATGCGACCGTCAATCTCGACGCACACGCGCAGCGGATCGACGGCCTCGCGCTGAAACTGATCCGCGACGGCAGCGTGACCGGAAACGGCGCGCTGACCGGCGGCAAGGGCCGCTTCGACCTGAAGGTCGCGAACCTCGACCTCAATGCATTCGTCGCCGAGTTGCGGCCAATGCGCCTCGGCGGCCCGCTCGGCGTGACGCTCGCAGGCGACGTGACGACCGTCGACTTCAACCTGAACGATCCGAAGCTCGCGCTCGGCGCGCGCGCGAAGGTCGCGCTGACGCAGCAGCAGACGGTGCTGACCGATGCGCGCGTGACGGCGGGCAAGGGACGTATCGACCTGACCGGCGTGTTCCGTCACGACGCGCATTCGAGCTACGACGCGAAGGCGACGCTGACCGCGTTCGATCCGCTGCTGCTCGCCGCGATGCGCGCGCCGGGCGCGGGCGGCGGCAAACCGGCCGCCAAAGCGGCGAAGGCAACCGCGAAGGCGCCGGCCAGGCGCGGCGAGACGCGCGTATCGGGCACGCTGACGGCCTCCGGCGCGTTCGCGCCGCAGGTGTCGACGAAGGCGACCTTCAAGCTCGGCGACAGCCTCTACGACGGCGTGCCGCTGACCGGTGCCGGCGTCGTGCAGCTCGTCGGCTCGCGGATCCTGCCGAGCAACGCGAACCTGTCGATCGCGGGCAACCACGTCGATTTGCGCGGCAGCTTCGGCGCGCCCGGCGACCGGCTGCGCTTCGTCGTCGACGCGCCGCAGCTCGACCGGCTCGGCTTCGGCGTGGAAGGGCTCGTGCAGGCGCAGGGCGACCTGACGGGCAGCTTCGCGCATCCGAACGTGACGGCCACCTACAAGGCCGAGCGCGTCGTCGTCGGATCGAACCGGATCGGCGCCGCGCAGGGCCGCGCGGACATCCGCGACGGCGCGCACGGCGCACTCGTGTTCACGGCCGACGCGACCGACATCGCGCTCGGCTCGCTGAAGCTGAAATCGCTGCGCGCGAATCTGAACGGCACGCGCGCGAAGCACACGCTCGACGCATCGGCGCTCGGGACGGCCGGCGGCCGCGTGATCGACGCGACGCTCGCGGCGAACGGCGGTGTGGTCGAGAGCCGCGACGGGATGCGCTGGGACGGCACCGTCACGCGCCTCGCGAACCGCGGCACGCCGGCCGTCGCGCTGCAGGCGCCGCTCACCGTGTCGGCCGGCGCCGGACGCGTGACGCTCGGCGCGACACGGCTCACGCTCGAAGGCGCGGCGATCGACCTGAAGTCGTTCGTGTTCGATCACGGCCAGATGCGCTCGGCAGGCTCGGTGAGCGGCGTATCGGTTGCGCGTTTCCTCGAGATCCGCCAGGAGCTGACGGGCCAGCGGCCGCCGGTGCGCACCGACGTCGTGCTCGATGCCGACTGGGATTTCTCGCTCGGCGCGAACGCGACGGGCTACGTGCAGGTGAAGCGCCGCGGCGGCGACGTGACGATCGAGAGCGGGCGCGGCATCGCGTCGCTGGGGCTGACCGACCTGTCCGCGCGCGCGAGCTTCGCGCCCGGCAACCGGCTCAACGTGACGGCGCTCGCGAACGCGAACCGGATCGGCACGCTCGACGCGAACGTCACGGTGCCGTTCGCGCTGCGCGACGGCATGTTCGGGGTCGCCGACGACGGCCCGCTGTCGGGTCGCATCGACGCCGACATCCCGTCGCTGAAAGCGACCGGCAACCTGTTCGGGCCGAGCTACCTGCTCGGCGGGCGCGCGGCGCTGAAGCTGACGGTCGCCGGCACGCCGTTGAAGCCGAACCTGTCGGGGATGCTGACGGGCGATGACCTGTCCGCGACGCTCGTCGACCAGGGCGTGCAACTGAAGGACGGCATCGTGCGCGTGAAGCTCACGGAAAACCTCGTCGAATTCCAGCAGGTCGAGTTCCACGGCGGCGACGGCACGCTGCGCGCGCTCGGCCGCGTGCGCCTCGACGGCGAGGCGCCCGACCTGACCGCGAGCATCGTCGCGGACAAGCTCGAACTGTTCGCGGCGCCGGATCGCAAGCTGTCGCTGTCGGGCAAGGCGACGGTCGCGAACGACGGGCCGCGCGGCGCGCTGTCGATCGACGGCAAGTTCGTCGTCGACCATGCGCTGTTCGACCTGCCCGAGGAATCGGCGCCGCACCTGTCCGACGATGTCGTGATCATGCAGCCGGACGGCACGGTGCGCGGCGAGACGCCGACGGGCACCGCGGTGGCGAAGCCGCAGCCGGCCACGGACAAGCCGGCGCCGTCGCTCGCGCCGCGCGCGAACATCGACATCGGCCTCGGCAACAACTTCCGCTTCAAGGGCCACGGCGCGGATCTCGGGCTGCGCGGCACGATCACCGTGATGAGCGCGCCGGGCGTGCCGCTGCGCGCGGTCGGCAACGTGCGCGTGACCGAAGGATCGACGTACACGTCGTTCGGCCGCAAGCTCGCGATCGAGAACGGCTTCTTCACGTTCAACGGGCCCGTGTCGAATCCGGGCGTCAACATCCTCGCGATGCGGCGCAACCAGGAGGTCGAGGCCGGCGTGCAGGTGACGGGCACGATCCAGTCGCTGACGGTCAAGCTCGTGTCGGAGCCGAACGTCACCGACAACGAAAAGCTGTCGTGGCTGCTGTTCGGGCACGGCACCGACCAGGGCAACAACGTCGGCCAGCAGGGGACGATGACAGCGGCGCTCGGGCTGCTCGGCAGCGTGACCGGCAAGCGGGTCGCGCAGACCTTCGGCCTCGACGAGTTCTCGATCGGCCGCAGCGATGTCGGCCTGACCGATCCGCAGGTCGTGCAGGTGTCGAAGGCGATCAACGAGCGTTTCGTGCTCGGCTTCGAGCAGGGCCTGCAGTCGGCGAGCAACGCGTTCAAGGCGACGATCAACCTGACGCGCTTCTGGTCGGTGTCCGCGTACGGCGGCACGTTCCAGGGTGTCGACCTGAACTACACGCGGCGCTTCGATCGGTGGTTCAGCCAACGGAAAGTCCGCAATCCTAGAACGGATCATGAACTTTCGTCCGGCTGACACAAGATCGGGGATCAGTTCCTGCAGGCCGTATTCGAGCGACGTGAGCAACGCAAGCGCCGAAGAATGATCCCGCGTTTGCAAACCCACCCAATACCGATGCGAGACGATGGAGAACAACGTCGCAATGTACGCCGCGACGTTTTCAATGCTCTAGCCGTCAAGCACACCGACATCCAACACGCTGTTGAGTCAGTGCGCACCGAGCGCACCGACACATGTGCCGTCGCACGGCACGCTGGCCCACTTGCTCCGCGTACCGATCCCAGCCGCCCCCAGGGCTCCGGGGAAGCGAAGTCGGTCCATCTGCCGACTTCTAAACCTCCCCGTTCAGTGCCGCCAGGTCCGCAAAATCTGCGACATCGAGCATCATCAGCACGTAGTCATGCTCGATTGCCTGAACCGCACCCCACCGATCCTTGTGGCGCGGGCGTGGCGAGCGGCCGGTCTGCTTGACGGCGGCCGCCCGCACACAAAACGCGGCCGCGGTATGGCGCGTAGCGTCGAGCACCGGCCGATCGGCAGGCCCCTCGAGCGCCTGCGCGGCGCACATGATGGGGTCGACAGGTCATGCGGACTTCGAGCACCATTTTGACGAAAATTCGTGACGAACCAAAAGAAAGCCCCTCGCCGATTCTTCGGGGAGGGGCAAAGGCCGAAAGCTCAACGGGGTATTGAGCTTTCCGAGGACTGATCGCACGAGGGATCCTGACTCGATTCGACCGTCGCATATGTTCGGAACACCACATACTGGCCGACATTTAGGGGACAGATCGATTCCCGCGCAACACGAGCAACTTCGTGAGCGTGGGCTAACCGAGGTCAGGCCAAGTTCGCGCCAAGCCGCAGTCCAGATCCGTTCGTGCACATGCTGGTCAGCAAGATTGATCACCTTCCGAGCGATCCCGCGACACCGCTCGCCACCAGACACCGCGAGTCCTCACCCACTTTTCGCCGTACGTGCAGATGAAAACGCTGATCCACGCCTCGCTCGCTAAATCACTGCGCCAAGACGAGCGCGTCACCTACCTTATGAGGATTTCCGCGAAACGGGCCGAGGCTTTCCATTTGGTCGGCCCGAGCCAACGGGTGGGTCGCACTGCATCGTTCGATGCGTGCAGCACAATGCGGCGGCGCTCCGGACCGCCGTCGACCTCGGCAAGCCGCTCGCGCGCCATTTCCCGTCCAATGACTTCTGAATCGTGGTGTTCCGTCGAGAATGCCCCCCCTGACCATCCGCAGCGAGTTGGCACACACGAATTGGCCCACCCCCGCGTCAGCGCGCAATCGCTGCCGGCTGCGCGCCTCCATGTATTGCCTACATCGAGATGATCGCGATCGCCCGGAACACGCGGGCCTGCAGGCAAATCTCGTTCCGATTCAGGTCCCCAAGGCCCGATCGGATCATAACGGCCACCGACCGTCGCTGCCTGGCATGAAAAAGTTGAGAAAGAACGAGAGCGTGCCGACGAGCATCAGACTCAAGGCCCATATCTTGTCCAGATTGAACCAACTCCGTGACACGAACTTCAGTCCCAGGTATCGGTAGACGAGCCAGGCCAGAACACCACCAACGACGAGCATGGCAAACGCATGGACGCTGGAAACAAGCAGCGCCAAGCCGAAATTGGTGCCGATCAATACCCGTGCGGCCTGATGTCCTCGGTCCAGGCCGAACGAGCTGCAGAGCCCGAGATAGATTGGCACCAGCATCAATCCCGCTCCGTGCGCGGTGGACACGGCAAAGGACCAAAGGGCAAGCCGCATTGGCGGGATCCGTGCCAGCACACGCGGATGCCGCCTCTGAATCAGAAGGAACGCACCGAAGCTGATGATGAGCACACTCGCAGCAATCTGGATCTCGTGTTGCCAAGCGAGCAGGAGCGACAGAATTGCGAACGGAATTGTGACCAAAAATATCGCCAGCACATGCCCGGCCGCAAGATACCAGAGCGCGTAGAACAGGCTCACTGCACGCTGGTCCATCAGCCCGCTTGAAACCGCGAGCGGCCACCCCATTGCCGGGTTGATCCCATGATAGAAACCACTCGCCGCGACGGCCAGCCAAAGGCTGGTTTGTGGCCAACCGCCCGCGTTCACTCTCGCCCCGACGAAAAGCAGAACGAGTCAGTCGAACAGTCGCCGCCCTCAAGCCGGATTTGATGGGCGCGATAGCCGTCAGGAAAATTCACCCAGTAATCATCGGCCAACACCAAGCCGCCATCGGGCTCGGCCCGAGCCATGACCTGTGCGCCCGGTATGCCATTCGGATAGAACTGGTCGTCCCACTTCGAATAAAGCGAGTTGGTCCAGAAGACGCGCTTTCCGTCACGGCTGATCTCGACCATTTGCGGCCCGCCTGCGAATATATTTCCGTTCGGGTGCGGCGTCTGCCGCGCGATTCCCCCGATGTGAACGGATCCCGCCAGCTTCGGCTTGCGAGGCTCAGTTACATCGTACTGACGCATTTCGCCCGTTCCCCAACATGAGACGTACAGGAATTTGTCATCCAGAGAGAGGTCAATGTCCGTGACCAGCGGCGGAACGGCACCGAATCCTCGAAGCACTGGAGGCAGGCGTTCCGCTGGTGCGGGCTCCGGTGGGATGGTCGCGGTCTTTTGGATGTGGAACGTCCCATCTTCTCGCCACCAGGTCCAGATCGATCCCTCAAGGCTCGTCGTGTCGACCACGACGCCGAGAAACCCGTACTCCTTGCCGGGATCGTGTGCGGGCCGGACTTCAAGTGCCATTTGATGGTGGGCCCCGAGGTCAATGGTTTGAAAGTTGCGCTTGCCCCGCAGATCCCAAAAGTGGATGCGATGCCCGTAACGGTTCGCCAGCAATTCCTCCGGGACGATGCCGTTCTCGAATTGTGGCGGCAACGCCCACTCGCTCGACACCATGTAGTTGCGTGGAAGGTTCCACCAGAAATCGTAATGCTTGTCCTGCGATCCTCGATCGACCTCCCATCGGCCGAGGACATCGAAAGTCTCGCAGTCCAGGATGAAGATGCCAGGCGGGCCGTCCATGCCGTCCTTCCCTGCACCGCCGAGCGTGCTGACATAGATTCCTTCAGGCCCGCAATGAATGGTATGAGGACGCGAGTAGCCGGTTTTTTGGAAGACCTCCTCTGGCTCGATTATCTTGTGGATGCGCGCTTGCGTCGGATGGGGCTTGGTGTCGACGATGTAGATACGCGACGAACGCAACCCTGGAATGATTAGATAGCGCCGTTCGAGAAACGCATGGCCAACCATCGGCGACAACGACGATGAACAGGCATTCCAGCCGAAGTGGTGAAGTTCGTCCCCTTTGTTGGGCATGGGTACCGTATGGACCACCTGGCTATAGGTCGGCGAATCAGGTCTTACGTCAATGACCGCGAGCGCGTCAGGCTGTGAGAAATCGGAGCTGAGCAGCAACGTATAGGCGAAGTCTTCTCTCGGGGCTGCCATCGCGAGTTTCGGAGACGCATGAAATGTGGGATCCGGGCGCATGCCCATAACGGAAGTTTCCTGTGCAATAGGGTTTAGAGTGCTATAAATCCGCACACAATATGCATGGACGGCACTCACATTGTTGAAAAATGTTTTCTGCCGGCAACATGTGCAGCCGACTATAGCACCATCACTCCATCAAAATGCTCGCGTTTGTTGCTTGATGCCACACTCTCGCTCGAGCATGAGAACCGCGATGCTGATGATTGCCATCTCCGATCCATCGCACATGCGGTTGCAATTTCGGATTTGAACACTTCCATCAATATCCATCTAAATCCAGATGAAATTTATGCTGACGAAGCGACGCTCGCTTCGCGAATGATGATTCGATATCCTTCGATACATTCATTCTACCGATAAGCCATCCAAATTAATGCATCCAGACATATTGTCGACATCCAAAAAATGGCAAATGGATGTTAATTTGACAGCTTTAGTATTTGGTCAGACTCGATCTCGCTGGAGGCGATTTGTGCCCAGGGTGCTCCGGACATCGACCGGGCGTGCCATGTTGGAGCGGCGTCAGAACGGGCTGCGTATCGTGTCACCGTTGGTGAACATCACGTCGACGACTTGATAGAAACCCATCGCCGTATCCGCGACTTCCCAGACCGCGAGAATCACGTGATAACCGCTACGCACCGGCAGCCGGCATTGGTGAATAGTAGGCTGCTGTGGTACCAGGTTCGCGTTCGGGTCCCAGTACGGCTGACCCGGATTCTGGATCGAGCAGAACGGCGTGGATTCGAACTGCGCACGAGTCAGCTTTTCCGACGGGTTCCAATCGGCGCGCGTGACGAAGTAGTTCCAGCGACGCGTCTTGTGCACCGCGCTGAACTCCCATTTGAAATTTTGCAATGCTCCCGAGCGAAGCGGGATCTTCTGCCAGCGACCGGGCGACTGCTCGTTCAGCATTGGCAGCGCACCGTTCGTGCTGGCGCCGGCAATTTCGCCATCCATCGGTGGTTTGGCATTCCTGGCATCGTCCGGCGCGAATGCATCCGACAGACCGCCTTGTGCCGCGGGGAAGAACTTCCCGTTCTCCATTGCATTCGCGTGCCATGCGTCGACATGGCAGTTCGGGTTCTGGCCAAGCGTGCATAGCACGACACGCGATGGCGGCTCGGTAAGCCGGCCGTGTGCGTGAACATCGATTGTCGGAATTTGCAGTGCCACACCAACCAGTGCGTGCAGCATCGGGGAAGCAACATATCTACGAATAAATTGATTCATGAGCCCTCACGGCGTTAACTTCGGAATGGAGGCGCGCGCATCGTGCTCGTCGCAGTCGGCTGGGCCGCAATTCGTGCCGACGCGTCGTCACACCCGGAAAGGCAAAAGCGAGTGCTGTATCGAATGACGGAGGCATGCACGTTACCTTTCGCGACAAACGACATTCATCGAATCGAACCATATACGCAAAAAATAAAAAATAAAACCTCCATCCAAATACCCGCCCATCGATCATCAAATCAATTCAATGTTTATCATTATTTCAATAAATTACCCACACCCTCACAATTCCATTCACAACATTTCACATATTTTTGATCTATTTCGATCAATTCATTCCACTTTTTTGAAACCACAAATTAACATTCCAATTGCACATCAAACCTTCGGCAATCAGGTTCCACGTACCATTCCATTTTTCCCACAACAATGGCGACACAACGCACGTTTAATGAATGCAACAGACTATCCTCGCAAAGGACAAAGCGAAGGCGTTCCCGACGATCAGGACTTTGCGTCGCAAACATAGATTCGCGCGCATGCAATCGAAGGCGGTTGAACCTGGTCAGCCGCGTCGCGTGAAATTGGTCGCGCGATAGCTGTCATGTTGTTTCGGCCAGGCAATCCCAGCCTCGAGTGCAGTTGGGTCAAGCCGACCAGACGTCACCGCAAGACATACTGCGAGATGGCGGTGTCCGGACAATGGCTAACCATCCAGCACATGCGAACGCCTTCCAGAATTGGTGGCGCACAAACATACTGGCTCCATAGTCCACCCCCATACCGCGCCGATCAGCGAACGGAGCCGTACCGACGGTCTTGAAGTTGATCATGTGCCCGGATTCCGCCTCGAAATCAGCGATGCAGAACTGCTCGCGCACTGCAGGACAATGCACGAGCTCGACGGCACAGCCCCCCGTCGCAGTCGAGCAAGATGCTTCACCGAGCATCGGTCGATCTCTTGGCATCAGTCGCTCGCAGTCCTCATCAACACATCCGTCGCGTCACACGATGCGAACCCTGCGGCAACGATGAACGCGATCGAATGGGCACCGTCGTCGTGCACCATTCCACCAGCTAACGGCGGAACGCGGCACGCGCGCGTTGTCCGATCGACTCGCGGAATTTACCGCTTCCTGACCCCCGTATCCTCTGGCGGCGGCAGATCGGAAACTGGGCAAGCTTCAGCCCAGCTCTGAACCTCATGTACGAGCCATCCTACCCTTCGGCTCGATAGCAGTCGCGGTTCCGGGAAGGACTTCTCGCGTACGAGCTTCTGTACCGTCGCCGGTGATAGTGAAAGTGCCTCTGCAACTTCCTTCAGAGAGAAACATATCTTCATTGTGGCTTCACCTTGTGTCTATCGCCATGGATTCCTGGTCTGCGCGGAGGCGATTTCAACATGAAGAAATGGAGAATCGATGGAGCTCGGAAAACTCTACATGCTTACGATTGCCTACGCTCATCCCAATTTAGTGGTTAATTTCACGCACGGCAAATGCACGCAAAAGAACAAGATGCTAGTCGACGGCACGTCCATCGGTACGACGGGTTTCCTCGAAGTTCCGTTGGATTCCTCTTCGAAAAGTGGTTGAGTCAAGATCCTTTGCAGCCCTGCGCATGGGTGTTGATCCTCTTCGTTTCAGGCATGATGGATCCTATTCGCGCAGCATGTCCCGGGACAAGCTGTTCTGGGAGGTTGCCGTTTGAAGCGAGCGCTAAGAGACGGTTTCATAAAGACTGATCGGCCCGCCGAAGGGTATTCCAGCAGATCAGGCAGCAACCGAGTTTGAGGAACGCGCCGTGAATGTCTGCACGGCGCTCGAAACGAATACGGAGACGACGGAAGTGATGCAGCCAGGCATGCGTGCGTTCGACGACCCAGCGATATTTGCCAAGGCCACTGCCGTGTTCGGTACGGCGCTTGGCGATCACCGGCTCGATGCGATCGCGCAACGCGCGTCGATGTCGCTCGGAGTCGTAACCGCGATCCGCGTAGACCACACGCGGCCGCTGCAATGGGTGGCCACGCAATCCGCGGATCGGCGGAATCGCGTCGATCCGCGGCAGCAATTGCGTGACGTCGTTGACGTTCGCGCCGGTCAGGATCGCGGCGAGCGGCGTACCGTTGGCGTCGGTGACGATGTGGTGCTTGGAACCGGGTCGCGCGCGATCGGTAGGGCTTGGCCCAGTTTTTGGCCTGCCCCAACTGCGCGAATCGATGATGAATCGACGGCGGCTCGTGAGAAGTCGATCTGGTCCGCTGCGCGCAGCTTTGCGAGCAGTAGCTCGTGCAAGCGATCCCAGACACCGGCTGCTTGCCAATCGCGCAGCCGGCGCCAACATGTCACGCCCGAGCCGCATCCCATCTCGGCCGGCAGGTCGCGCCAGCGTAGTCCGGTCTTGAGAACGAACAGGATGCCGGTCAGCGCGGCGCGATTCGAAACAGGCAGGCGGCCCGGGTTCTTCTCGCGCCGCGGCTTGGGTGGCGGCAGTAACGGCTCGATCAGTGTCCACAATTCATCGTCGATGATCGGCTTGGTCATCTCCTCAGTCTCGGTTGTTCCGATGCCTGAGGTTAACAGCTCGCCGCGAAAGTTAACAGCCCCATGGGGCCTTTTTGAAACCGTCTCTA
>NZ_JBSAXF010000038.1:0-47528 GCF_053427845.1 Burkholderia sp. AW49-1
GGCGACGGCTTCGCTTCGTTCTGTCATGTTGCCTCCGCAGGTCGATGCCGCACGTTCACACGTGCAGCAGCAGATGGCGGCGTTCCCACGAGCTGATCACGCGGAAAAACGCTTCGTATTCGGTTTCCTTCAGCGCCAGGTACGCCTTCACGAACTTGTTGCCGAGAATGTCGGCGAGCGGCGCGCATGCGGCCATCAGCGAGATGCCCTCCTCGAGGTTGCGCGGCAGCTGGTACGGCAGGTCGTAGCCGTCGGACGCGATCGGTTCGGTCGGCGCGAGCTGCTGCGTGAGACCGAGATACCCGGCCGCGAGCGTCGCCGCGAATGCGAGGTACGGGTTGCAGTCGACGCCTGGAATCCGGTTCTCGATGCGCCGCGCGACCGGCGTCGACTGCGGGATGCGAAAGCCGACGGTGCGGTTGTCGTAGCCCCACTGCACGTTGATCGGCGCGGCCATGAAGCGCGACAGCCGGCGGTACGAATTGATGTACGGCGCGAAGATCGGCATCAATGCAGGCGTGTATTTCTGCAGCCCCGCGAGATAGCTGTGGAACATCGGCGAGACGACGCCGCCCTCGTCGGCGAACAGGTTGTGGCCGGTGCGCGCATCGGCGAGGCTCTGGTGGATATGCATCGCGGAGCCCGGCTCGTTTTCCATCGGCTTGGCCATGAACGTCGCGTACATGTTGTGGCGCAGCGCGGCTTCGCGCACCGTGCGCTTGAACAGGAACACCTGGTCGGCGAGCGACAGCGCGTCGCCGTGCACGAAGTTGATCTCCATCTGCGCGGCGCCGACCTCGTGGATCAGCGTCTCGATGTCGAGGCCCTGCATTTCGCAGTATTCGTAGATGTCCTCGAACAGCGGATCGAACTCGTTGACGGCCTCGATCGAATACGACTGACGCCCCGTCTCCGCGCGGCCCGTGCGCCCGACCGGCGGACGCAACGGCAGGTCCGGGTCGGCGTTCATGTCGACCAGGTAGAACTCGAGTTCGGGCGCGACGACCGGCTTCCACCCCTTCGCCTTGTACAGGTCGAGCACGCGGCGCAGCACGTAGCGCGGCGAGATCTCGACCGGCGAGCCGTCGAAATGCACGCAATCGTGAATCACCTGCGCGGTCGGATCGACGGCCCAAGGGATCAGGCAGATCGTCGACGGATCGGGCACGCACACCATGTCGGGATCGGTCACGCCGGTCAGCGAGCCGTCTTCCGGATAGTCGCCGGTGACGGTCTGCACCATCACCGCCTGCGGCAGGCGCATCGATTCGCCGGACTCGAACTTGTTGCGTGGAATGATCTTGCCGCGCGCGATGCCGGCCATGTCGGGAATGATCGCCTCGACTTCGGTGATGCGGTGCTGACGCAGGAATTCGCTCAGTTCGGGTTGCATGATCGGCCTCGTTCAGTCGATGTCGGATGCGGCCGGCGACGGCATGGTGCCGCCGTCCGCATGAATGCGGTGTGTCATGCGCGCGCGGCAGGCCGCGCCGAATGCCGCGAAAATGTCGCGCGACAGCGGCTGTTCCGCGAAGCGCCATTCGGGATGCCACTGCACGCCGAGCGCGAACGCGCGCGCGCCGCGCACGCTGACGGCCTCGATCAGCCCGTCGGGCGCGCTCGCTTCGACCACGAGCCCCGCACCAAGCCGCGCGATGCCCTGGTCGTGCAGCGAATTGACCATCGCGTCATGTGCGCCGCGCGCGACCCGTTGCAGCAGGCCGCCCGGCGCGAGTTGCACGCGGTGCGCGGGGCCGTACTGCCGCTCGAGCGGATCGCCGTCGCGCTCGCGATGATCGTGGAAGCCCGCGCTCGCATGCAGCCGCTGATGCAGCGTGCCGCCATACGCGACGTTCAGCTCCTGCATGCCGCGGCAGATCGCGAGCATGGGCACGCCCGCGTCGATCGCCGCGCGGATCAGCGGCAGCGCGGTCGCATCGCGCGCCGGATCGTGCAGCGTGTCGGGGATGCTCGCCGGGCCACCGTAGTGATGCGGCTCGACGTTCGAATAGCTGCCGGTCAGCAGCAGCCCGTCGATGGACGCGACGATCGCGTCGACCGGCTGGCGTGTGCCGAGCGCGGGCAGCACGAAGGCGAGCGCGCCGGCACCATCGACCAGCGCGACGAGATACTTCTCGCCGGCCGTGTGGTTCGGATGGGCGCCGCGCATCACGCGGTCGGCGGTGACGGCTACGAGCGGGCGCGGTCGCATGATCGCCTCCAGGATGAACGTGCGACGCGTGCATCCACGCGGGGCGATGGCAATGCGCGGTCGCGCCGCACGCGCCCATGCGCGATCCTGCCGCGCGAACGGCGCGGCAACGGACGGTGCGACCCGATGCGAAAGCGGAAACGGACGCTAGGGCAACAATGAAGCGCTGCCGTCGCACTGCACCGCGCTGAACACGTGCGCGGTCACGAGGTTGAAGCGGCGCAGGCCGCGATGGGACACAGCGAAGGGACGAGGTTCGCGTATGAGGGCGGCGCGCGTGCCGCGATCAGCATGCCGGATTGGCCCGGCCTGAGGCGACGCGCCCGCCGACGGACTTCGGGTCCGGCATATCGAAGGGCTGGCGGCTTTCACGATCGTACTCGACTGACTGGTGAAGACAGGACACGTGTCGCGATGAAGCGGAGGCGGCAATGCCGCGCGGCGACACGTCGGCAAGGTGTCTCGCAACGGATTCCGGCGCGGTGCGGCGCTGATCGACGCCGTCGCGGCCGGCGCGCGTGACGACTTCCTGACATTCAGCTTATATCACCTAAAAATTGCGTCAAATTTTCAGGTATCGATCCCGACATCGATCAGACGAAAAAAAACGGCATCGACCCGACCGGTCGATACCGTTTTGTGCGCTGCGTCGGCGCGTGCAGTGCCCGCTGGCAGGCCGTGGCGCGAGGCGGCACCGCGCCGCCGCACGCCACGCGCGCCGGCGGCTCAGCGATGCGCGAGCGCGGTTTCGACGAGCGTCTGCAGCAGCGGCACGATCCGCGCGGCACGCGCTTCGTCGTACGCGTACGGACGCGTCTCTTCCATGTAGGTGACCTGCGACAGCTCGAGCTGCACGGCTTCGACGCCGGTGGCGGGCACGCCGTAGTGACGCGTGATGTAGCCGCCCTTGAAACGCCCGTTCGCGACGGCCGTATAGCCACCGTGCGCGCTCACGCATGCCGCCAGCGCCTCGGCGAGGCCGGGCGCGGCGCTCGCGCCGCTCGACGTGCCGAAGTTGAAGTCCGGCAGGCGGCCTTCGAAGAAGCGCGGCACGTGCGAGCGGATCGAATGCGCTTCCCACACGAGCACGCGGCCGTGCTCGCGCTTCAGGCGCGCGATCTCGCGTTGCAGCGCGTCGTGATACGGGCGCCAGTAGCGGTCGCGACGGCGCATGATCTCGTCGTTGCCGGGCAGCGCGTTCGCCGGATACAGCGGCGCCTTGTCGAACGTGTCGACCGGCACGAGCCCGGTCGTGTCCTGCCCCGGGTACAGGTTCTCGTTGTCGGGCGGACGGTTCAGGTCGACGACGTAACGCGCGTGCGACGGCACGAGGATCGACGCGCCGAGCGTCGCCGCGAACCCGTACAGCCGCTCGAGATGCCAGTCGCAATCATCGACGAAGCGCGCATCGGGCGTCATCGTCGCGGCGATGTCGTCGGGAATGTGGGTGCCTGCGTGCGGAATCGAGATCAGCAGCGGCAGCGTGCCCTGCTTCAGCGTGAAAACAGCCGGTTGTTCAGTCATGTCGCATCACCGTAAGAGTCTGCCGGCGCGCGCACGCGGCGCGCGCCGGTGCCGCGCGTTCAGCGCAGCAGTTGCGCCAGCGCGGCGCGGTAGTCGGCATACGCGACGGCTTCGTCGCGATGGCGGCGGCCGCTCACGACGCGTTCACCGCCGGTGTAGACGTCGAGCACTGGCGTGTCGCCATGCTCGGCGAACACCGCGCCTGACAGCCACGCCGTGCTGTCGTGTTCGGCGATCGCCGGATGCTCGGGATCGAGCACGAGCCAGTCGGCGCGGCAGCCTTCACGCAGCGCGCCGATGTGCCGCCCGCTGGCCTGCGCGCCGCCCGCGAGCGACGCGTCGAACAGCCGGTCGGCGACATGCGCCTGCGTGTCGCTCGCGAGCACGTTGCGCGCGCGATGCACGAGCCGTTGCCCGTATTCGAGCAGGCGCAGTTCCGAGCGCCAGTCGACCGACGCATGGCTGTCCGAGCCGACGCCGATCACGCCGCCCTGCGCGAGATAGTCGACGGCTGGGAACACGCCGTCGCCGAGGTTCGCCTCGGTGGTCAGGCACAGGCCGGCCACCGCGCGACGCTTCGCGAGCGCGGCCGTTTCAGCCGCATCGACGTGCGTCGCGTGCACGAGGCACCAGCGCGCATCGACGTCGAAGCGATCGAGCAGCCACTGCACGGGACGCGCGCCGTAAGCGCGCACGCAATCGTCGACCTCGGCCGTCTGTTCGGCGATATGGATATGCACGGGCGCGTCGTCGGGCAGGCCGTCGAGCAGCACCCGCAAGCCGCTCTCGGACACCGCGCGCAGCGAGTGCGGCGCGACGCCGTAGCGCAGTCCGCCGTGCTCGGGCGCGACGCGGCGCATCGAGTCGAGCAGTTCGAGCAGCCCGTCCGGCGTGTTGATGAAGCGGCGCTGGTCGTCGCGCGGCGGCTTGTTGCCGAAACCGGCGAACTGGTACGACACGGGCAGCATCGTGATGCCGATGCCGGCCGAGCGGGCCGCGTCGATCACGCGCGTGCCGAGTTCCGCGATCTGCGGATAGCGCGAGCCGTCCTGCGCGTGATGCACGTAGTGGAATTCGCACACCGACGTGTAGCCGCACTTCAGCATCTCGACGTACAGCCAGCGCGCGATCGCCGCGAGCGCGTCGGGCGTGATCTTCAGCGCGAAGCGGTACATGAGATCGCGCCAGCTCCAGAAGCTGTCGGCGGGATTCGCACGGTATTCGGTGAGTCCCGCCATCGCGCGCTGGAACGCGTGCGAATGCAGGTTCGGCATGCCGGGCAGCACGGGCCCTGCCGCGCGCGCGACGCCGGCCGGCGCGTCGGCATCGGGCGTCACGTCGGTCAGCGTGCCGGCCGCGTCCCAGCGCAGCAGCACGTTGCGGCGCCAGCCATCGGGCAGCCGGGCATGGTCCGCGAACAGCGTCATTTCGGTCATCGTGAGTCTCGTCTGTTGCAAGGCTGGCCGTTGATCCGGCGAAACACCGTCGTACCGCCGCGCACGACCTGCTCGCACAGCGGCCGGCCGATCCAGTAAGCGAGCTCCGACAGCGAGCCGACCGACCAGGCCGCGAAATCGGCCCGGCGACCGATCTCGAGCGCGCCGTGACGATCCGCGCGGCCGAGCGCCGCAGCCGCATGGCGCGTCACGCCCTGCAGCACCTCGGGCACCGTCATGCGGAACAGCGTGCAGCCCATGTTCATCGTCAGCAGCAGCGATTCGAGCGGCGACGTGCCGGGGTTGTGATCGGTCGCGAGCGCGATCGGCACGCCGTGCTTGCGCAGCAGCTCGATCGGCGGCAGTTGCGTTTCGCGAATGAAGTAATACGCGCCGGGCAACAGCACGGCGACCGTGCCGGCCGCCTTCATCGCCTCGATGCCGGCTTCGTCGAGAAATTCGAGGTGGTCGGCGGACAGCGCGCGATAACGCGCGGCAAGCGCGGTACCCCCTGCGTTCGACAACTGCTCCGCGTGCAGCTTGACCGGCAGGCCGCGCCGCGTCGCGGCATCGAACACGCGCTCGGTCTGCGCGAGCGAAAAACCGATGCGCTCGCAGAACACGTCGACGGCGTCGACGAGGCCTTCGTCGGCGAGCGCCGGCAGCATCCGTCCGCACACTTCGTCGATGTATTCATCTGCACGGCCCGCGTATTCCGGCGGCAGCGCGTGCGCGCCGAGGAACGTGGTGTAGACCGTGACCGGAAAGCGCTCGCCGAGCTGGCGCGCGACGCGCAGCATCTTGCGCTCGCTAGCGAGGTCGAGCCCGTAGCCCGACTTGATCTCGATCGCGGTCACGCCTTCGGCGAGCAGCGGCTGCAGGCGTGCGGCCGCCTGCACGAACAGCGTCGTCTCGTCGGCCGCGCGCGTCGCGCGGACCGTCGACACGATCCCGCCACCCTGCCGCGCGATCTCCTCGTAGCTGACGCCGGCGAGGCGCTGCGCGAACTCGTCGGCGCGCGTGCCGCCGTACACGAGATGCGTATGGCAGTCGACGAGGCCCGGTGTCACCCATGCGCCGTGCAGGTCTTCCCGCTGCCAGTGCGCATAACCGTGCGGCAGCGCGGAAAACGCGCCGAGCCACACGATCGTGCCGGTTTCGTCGACGGCGATCGCCGCGTCGTCGATCGTTTCGTCGGGGTGGCCGTGCGGACACAGCCTCAGGTGATGCCAGACAATCGGTTTCATGCGTTCAGTCTCGTTCGCCGACGGCGAGCGACACGGCGAGCAGCGCGCCGCCTCCGCTCACGACGACGTCAAACGCACGCCGCGGCCCGTCGAGCCGCAGCGTGTCCATTTCCTGCAGTGCATAGTGCGCGCCATCGATCTCGATGTCGACGCCGCCGGTCGCGCAGAACAGCAGCACGGTATCGGCGCGCTCGATGCGGTGCGTGCCTTCGGGCCACACGTCGACCGTCCCGCGCGCGGCCGAACGGCGCGTCATCAGGTTGAAGTCGCGCGTGGCACCGTCGTGCAGCGTCGCGTCGATCGCCGTTTCGCCGGCGAAATCCGCGCGGGCGAGCGGCGCGTCGAGCACGTGGCGCGCGCCGCCCGCTTCCGCGAGCGTCATGCCCGCACCGGACAGCAACACGAGCGTGCGGTCGACGCCGTCGAAACGCGAGAACGGCCCGGCCGCGCCGACGTCCGCGACGCTCACGCGCCAGGCGAACGCGTCGAGCGCGGCGCCCGGCGGCGCCCCGAAGGAAGTCCCCTCGGGGAAAAATGCCGCGATTTCGCGCGTCACTCCGCCACCGTTCTTCCACGGCGACGCAACGAGATCCGCCGCGCGGATCATCGTTGCGTGCAGCGGCGCCTGATCGAGCGCCGTCATGCTCAGCGGCCGAGCATCGGCAGCTTCAGGCCGGCTTCGCGGGCCGTCTGCTGCGCGAGTTCGTAGCCGGCATCCGCATGGCGCATCACGCCCGTCGCCGGATCGTTCAGCAGCACGCGGCCGAGACGCTCGTGCGCTTCGGCGGTACCGTCGGCGACGATCACGACGCCCGAGTGCTGCGAGAAGCCCATCCCGACGCCGCCGCCGTGATGCAGCGACACCCACGATGCGCCGCCCGCGGTGTTCAGCAGTGCGTTCAGCAGCGGCCAGTCGCTCACGGCGTCCGAACCGTCCTTCATCGATTCCGTCTCGCGGTTCGGGCTCGCGACCGAACCGGTGTCGAGGTGGTCGCGGCCGATCACGATCGGGGCCTTCAGTTCGCCGTTCTTCACCATCTCGTTGAACGCCTGGCCGAGGCGATAGCGATCCTTCACGCCGACCCAGCAGATCCGTGCCGGCAGGCCCTGGAACGCGATGCGCTCACGTGCCATGTCGAGCCAGTTGTGCAGGTGCGGATCGTCGGGGATCAGCTCCTTCACCTTCTGGTCGGTCTTGTAGATGTCTTCCGGATCGCCCGACAGCGCGACCCAGCGGAACGGGCCCTTGCCTTCGCAGAACAGCGGGCGGATATAGGCCGGCACGAAACCCGGGAAGTCGAACGCGTTCTCGACGCCCATTTCCAGCGCCATCTGGCGGATGTTGTTGCCGTAGTCGAGCGTGGCCGCGCCGCGCTCCTGCAGCGTCAGCATCGCGCGCACCTGCACGGCCATCGACTGCTTCGCCGGATGAACGATGCCTTCCGGATCGACCTTCTGCGTCTCGCGCCATTGCGCGACGCTCCAGCCTTGCGGCAGGTAGCCGTTGATCGGGTCGTGCGCGCTCGTCTGGTCGGTCACGCAGTCCGGCGTGATGCCGCGCTCGACGCACTCCGTGAACACGTCGGCCGCGTTGCCGAGCAGGCCGATCGACACCGGCTTGCCGGTGCGCTTCGCTTCCTCGATCATGCCGAGCGCCTCGTCGAGCGTCGTCGCCTTCTTGTCGACGTAGCGCGTCTTCAGGCGGAAGTCGATGCGCGTCTCGTCGCATTCGACCGCGATCATCGAGAAGCCGGCCATCGTCGCCGCCAGCGGCTGCGCGCCGCCCATGCCGCCGAGACCGCCCGTCAGGATCCAGCGGCCCGACGGGTCGCCGTTGAAGTGTTGGTTCGCGACCGAGAAGAACGTTTCATAGGTGCCCTGCACGATGCCCTGGCTGCCGATGTAGATCCAGCTGCCGGCCGTCATCTGGCCGTACATCATCAGGCCCTTGCGGTCGAGCTCGTTGAAGTGCTCCCAGGTCGCCCAGTGCGGCACCAGGTTCGAGTTCGCGAGCAGCACGCGCGGCGCATCCTTGTGCGTGCGGAACACGCCGACCGGCTTGCCCGATTGCACGAGCAGCGTCTCGTCTTCGCCGAGATCCTTCAGCGACGCGAGGATCTGGTCGTAGCATTCCCAGTTGCGCGCCGCGCGGCCGATGCCGCCGTACACGACGAGCGCGTGCGGATGCTCGGCAACTTCCGGATCCAGGTTGTTCTGGATCATCCGGTAGGCCGCTTCGGCCAGCCAGGTCTTGCAGACCTTCTCGCTGCCGCGCGGCGCGCGGATCGTGCGCGTCGGATCGAGACGGGGATCGATGTGTTTCGGATGGTTCATGACGGCTGCTCCCGAGGGAAAGTGAATGTTCAAATAGGAATCAGAAATGCCCGGTGAAGCGATAACGGCTGCCGGGGTGCCACAGATTCGCCACCGAGGCGACGACGCCCTGCGACCAGGTGCGCCGATGTAAAACCAGACACGGCTCGACGTCGTCCATCCGCAGCTGCTCGCGCCGCTCGGGCGCCGGGGCCGCCGCTTCGATCCGGTACTCGACGCGCTGCAGCGGTGCCGCGCGCATCAGATACAGGTTCGGCGTCGTGTTCGTGAAATCCTGCTCGGCATAATCCGGCGCGACCGCCGGATTCACCCACCGTTCTTCGAGCTGGACGGGTTCGTCATTCTCGAAGTGCAACACCTGCGAATAAAACAGCTTCGCGCGCACGGTCATCTGCATCTCGTCGGCGAGCGCCTCGTCGGCGCGGATCGTCTCGAGGCCGAGCACGCTGGCGCGGTACGCATGCCCGCGCGCGTCGACCTCCTCCGAGATGCTGCGGATCGCGACGAGCGTCGACTCGTACTTCGGCCGCGCGACGTAGGTGCCGGCGCCCTTCATGCGCGTCAGCACCTGCTCGGCCGTCAACTCGCGCAACGCGCGGTTGACGGTCATGCGCGCGACCTTGAACTCGCGGGCCAGTTCGTTCTCGGAGGGCACCTGATCGCCCTCCGCCCACTCGCCGGCGTGAATGCGGCCCAGGATGAAATCCTTGATCTCCTGGTAGACCGGCGCGCTCATGGGCTTACTGTTCCGATGCGAACGAGAACGGCGCGATCTTCGCGAACGCACGCTCGCCGACGAGCTTCGCGATCACGGCGATGTCCGGTGCGAAGTAGTGGTCGAGTTCGTAGTGCGCGACCTTGCTGCGGATCGTTTCCATCACCGGCGCGAGCTTCGGGCTCGTGTGGTGCGGCGCGCGCAGGTCGACGCCCTGGGCGGCGGCCAGCAGTTCGATCGCGAGGATGTGCTTCGTGTTGTCCGCGATGTCGGCGAGCTTGCGCGCGGCGAACGTCGCCATCGACACGTGGTCTTCCTGGTTCGCCGAGGTCGGCAGCGAGTCGACCGACGCCGGATGCGCGAGCGTCTTGTTTTCCGATGCCAGGGCGGCTGCCGTCACGTGGGCGATCATGAAGCCCGAGTTCACGCCGCCGTCCTTCACGAGGAACGGGGGCAGGCCCGACAGCGTCGCGTCGATCAGCAGCGCGATGCGGCGCTCGGCCAGCGCGCCGATTTCCGATGCGGCGAGCGCGAGGTTGTCGGCCGCGAATGCAACGGGCTCGGCGTGGAAGTTGCCGCCCGACAGCACTTCGCCGGTATCCGGGAAGATCAGCGGGTTGTCCGACACGGCGTTCGCCTCGACCAGCAGCACGTCGGCCGCGTGGCGCATCTGGTCCAGGCACGCGCCCATCACCTGCGGCTGGCAGCGCAGGCTGTACGGATCCTGCACCTTGTCGCAGTCACGGTGCGACTGGTTGATCGGCGAGCCTTCGAGCAGGTCGCGGTACGACGCGGCCGCGTCGATCTGGCCTTGATGGCCGCGCAGTTCGTGGATGCGGGCATCGAACGGCTTCACCGAGCCGGCGGCCGCATCGACCGACAGCGCACCCGCGACGAGCGCGGTGCGGTACAGGTCTTCGATCGCGAACATGTTGTCGAGCGCCAGCGCCGTCGAGGCCTGCGTGCCGTTCAGCAGCGCGAGGCCTTCCTTCGCCTGCAGCGTGAGCGGCGCGAGGCCCGCGACGCGCAGACCGTCGAGCGCGCTGGCGCGCTCGCCGCGGATGAACACTTCGCCGACGCCCAGCAGCACGGCCGACATGTGCGCGAGCGGCGCGAGGTCGCCCGATGCGCCGACCGAGCCCTTCACCGGGATCAGCGGCAACACGTCGGCGTTGAACAGGGTGATCAGCGCGTCCATCACCTCGCGGCGGATGCCCGAGTGGCCGCGGCCGAGGCTCGACAGCTTCAGCGCCATCAGCAGGCGCACCGACGAGCGCGCCATCGGCTCGCCGACGCCGACCGCGTGCGACAGCACCAGGTTCTTCTGCAGCAGCTCGAGCTGGTCGTGCGGGATGTGCGTGCTGGCCAGGCGGCCGAAGCCCGTGTTGATGCCGTATGCCGGCTCGCCCTTTGCCGCGATGTCGGCGACGGCCTTCGCGCCTGCATCGATCTTCGCGAAGCTGGCCGGGTCGAGCTTGAGCTGCACGGATTCGCGAGCGATCTTGCGCAGTTGCGGGAGGGTCAGGTGGCCGGGGGTCAACGTAATCATGTGAGCAATCCTGTCTAGACAAGTTCGTGATGGATTGCAGTGTAGCCATCGCAACTTGTCTAGACAACCCCGTTTTTCACGATTTCGACTCGGGAGTTTCCCTGATGTCCGGCGCGGCCCGCCGCCGTTGCCCGACGAACCCATGAATTAACATATGTTGCAATTATTTTGTCTTTGGCAACATACGAATCGACTCTTCCCACGATCCGTCCACGGAGACCTGCCATGACCATCCCGCCCCGGTTGACCGCCCTCCTCGGCCGCAGCCTGCTCGTCGCCGCATGCGCGCTCGCGTGCGGCGCGTCGCTCGCCGCGGAACCGCTGTCCGGCACGCTCGAAAAGATCCGGCAAGGCGGCCTGATCTCGATCGGCCATCGCGAGACATCGGTGCCGTTCTCCTACGTCGACGCGAGCGGCAAGGTGATCGGCTTCTCGCAGGATCTGTGCGACCGCGTGATCGCCGCCGTGAAGGCGCGCACCGGCAAGCCCGACCTGCAGGTGCGCTTCATTCCGGTCACGTCGCAGAACCGCATCCCGCTGGTGCAGAACGGCACGGTCGATCTCGAATGCGGGGTGACCACCAACCTCGCCGCGCGCCACGCGCAGGTCGCGTTCTCGGCCACCTTCTTCGTCGCGACCACGCGCCTGCTCACGCGCACGAGCTCGGGCATCCGCGACTTCCCCGATCTGGCCGGCAAGACGGTCGTGACGAACCAGGGCACGACGTCCGAGCGCCTGCTGCGCAAGATGAACGAGGAGAAGAAGATGAACATGCAGATCATCAGCGCGAAGGACTACGGCGAAGGACGCCTCACGCTCGAATCGGGCCGCGCAGCCGCCTACATGATGGACGACGTGCTGCTCGCCGGCGTGCGCCAGCTCGCGGCGAAGCCGGCCGACTGGACGATCGTCGGTACGCCGCAATCGTCGGAAGCGTACGGGTTCATGCTGCGCAAGGACGATCCGCAGTTCAAGGCGCTCGTCGACGGCGTGCTCGTGCAGTTGATGAAGAGCGGCGAGATCAACGCGCTGTACGACAAGTGGTTCATGAAGCCGGTGCCGCCTAAAGGGCTCGCGTTCGACTTCCCGATGAGCGACGTGATCAAGGCGCGCTACGCGGCGCCGAACGACGTGCCGCTCGAGTGAGCGTCGCGTGCTGAAACGGGTTCAGCGCGTCCACGCGACGCACGCCGCGTAGCCGGGCGCCGCGTCGAGCCAGCCCGCGTCGAACGCGGCCACGCCGGCCGCGGGCGCGGCCGGATCGACGACCGTCGTCGCGGGCGTCGCGGCATCGCGCGGCGGCACGACCGCGAACGCGCGCAGCCCGCCGACGATGCCGGTGCCGAGCGCCTTCAGCAACGCTTCCTTCGCGGACCACACGCGCATGAACGCGTCGGCACGCGCGGCAAGCGGCAGGCCGTCGAGATACGCGGCCTCGGCGGTCGCGCACACCTCGCGCGTCAGCGCACGCCAGTCGGTCGACCGATTGCAGCTTTCGATATCGACGCCGACACGGCCCGTCCCTGTCCACGCGATGAGCGCATGATCGCCCGCGTGCGACACGTTGAAATCCAGCGATGCACGATGTGCGGGGTCGAGCGACGGCCGTCCCGATTCGTCGACGACGATCGCGATGTCCTTCGGCGCCACGTCGAGCGTCGCGCCGAGCACATCGCGCAGCGCGGCGCGCGTCGCGGCGCTGCGCACCGCATCCTCATGCCGCAGGTAGCGCCCGGCACGCGCGCGCTCGGCATCGCTCAGCGCCGCATAGGCGGGCGACGCGAGCGGCACGTGCCAGTCGAAATCGATGCGCGCGACCTGCACCCCGGCCCGCGACGCGGCAGTCGGCACGTCGAGCAGGTGCACGCGCCACGCGCGGGACAGGTCGGCGGGAATCGGGAAATCGGGCGGAATGGACATCGGCACGGGGCAGCCAGTCGAATGAAACGTCCGATGTTAATCGATCGCGCGGCCCGGAGGCCGACGCGGCGCGACCGCGTTCGTCGGCAGCGGCAGCAGGCGCGGCCGCCGCATCGACGCGACGGCCCGGTCGCACGCGCGTGCGCGGTCATCCGTGCGCGACGACACCCGGCGCGCCGCTTCCCGCCAGCCGTGCACGCTGCGCCGGATGGCGCGCATGGACACGGCCCGGCGCATTGGCCGGCAACGCGCCGTGCTGCAGCCAGTACAGCGCGACAGGCCACAACGTGTCGGTGAAGCGGCTATGGAAGAACGCGAAGTGGCCGATCGCGTCGACGCCGATGTCACGCGGCGCGATCCGCAGATGCGTGACGTCGCTGCCCGTGTAGTAGCCGGCCAGCCGCTCGATCGCGTCGACCGTGCCGAACCCGTCGTCGTCGAGGCCGATCGCGAGCATCGGCGCCGGCAGCCGCGCGAAGCGCGCCGGCAGCGCGGCGCGGCTCGCGGCGGTTTCGGCAAGCAGGCCATGCGTGTAGGCATCCTCGAAGCGCGCCTGCGAACGCACCCACGACAGCGCGATGCCACGCGGCGTATCCTCCATCCAGCCAAGCCGCTTCGCGGGCACGTAGCCGAACACGGCGGCGAGCACCGGCATCGCGACGTGCCACTTCCACCACATGCGCCGCCGCTCTTCCGGCCGATAGTCGCGCCAGTACGCATACTGCGCGCCGACGGTCACCGCGTGACGCACGTACGCGTTCGACGCCGCCAGCCCGAGCACGCAGCCGCCGATGCTGTGCGCGACCACGTCGAGCGGCTGGCCGGGAAACGCGTCGCGCGCGTACCGCAGCGCGGCCTCGCAATCGAGCCGCCCCCAGTCGAGCCAGTTCGCGCGCAGCTTCGCGAGCCGCGCGGGGCGCGAGCCGCCGATCCCGCGATAGTCGTAGACGAGCACGTCACGCCCTTGCGCGAACAGCCAGGCCGCGAAGCGGAAGTAATAGTCGCAGCGCACCGACGTCGCGCAATTGACGACCGTCACGGGCCGCGCGGCGCCGCCGCCGCGATGCCGCCACACGTAGCCGCGCAGCAGGTAACCGTCGGCCGCGGTCAGCGTCACGGCCTCCGGCGGCAACGCGCCCGCCGCGCGCGCGGCTGCCTGACCCGCCCCGGCTGCTTCGTTCGAAATCGTCATCCTCTCTCCTGTGCGGCACCGCGTCACGCGGCGCCCGCCCGATCGGCCAGCCTTCATTGAACTTGACGCGCCCGGCGTTCTCAACCAATCTTGCTGCTCCGTTCGCATGAGCCATACGCATGTCAACGCCGCTCGTCCGTCTCCCGTCGCTGGACCTCGTGCGCGGCTTCGTCGCCGTCGGCCGCCGCATGAGCATCACGCTCGCCGCGCAGGACCTGTGCGTCACGCAGTCGGCGGTCAGCCGCCAGGTGCACGCGCTCGAGGCGCACCTCGGCGTCGCGCTGCTGCAGCGCGGCTATCGCAAGATCGCGTTCACGCCGGAAGGCGAGCGGCTGTTTCGCGCCGCCGACGCGGCGCTGCTCACCCTGCAGGACACCGTCGCGTCGCTCGCCGCCGCGCGCGAGCGCCAGCCCGTCACGATCACCGCGAGCATCGGCGTCACCGCGCTGTGGTTGCTGCCGCGGCTCGGACGCCTGCAGGCGCGCCTGCCGGACGTCGACTTGCGCGTGGCCGCGAACGACAAGGTACTCGATTTGCGCGCGGAAGGCATCGACCTCGGGATCCGCTACTGCCCGCGCGAGCGCGCGCCGGCCGGCGCGCTGCACCTGTTCGACGAAGTCGTCGTGCCGGTCGCGCACCCGGCGCTGGCCGCGCGGCCCGTCACCGACGCGGCCGCAATCGCCGACCACGTGCTGCTCGAATTCGACGGGCCGCCGCAAACGCCACTGCAATGGCGCGCGCACCTGCACGCGGCCGGGCTCGGCGACGCGCGCCCGAAGGGCGTGCTGCGCTTCAACCAGTACGACCAGGTGATCCACGCCGCGATCGCCGGCCAGGGCGTCGCGCTCGGGCGGCTCGCGCTCGTCGCGCCAATGCTCGCGGACGGCCGGCTCGCGGTGCTCGGCCCGCACTCGCAGGCGCTGTCGGATGCGTACGGCTACTGGCTGTTCCGGCACGATCCGGCGCCGCGCCGCGAAGTCGCCGACGTGCGCGACTGGATTCTCGCGGAAGCGGCCGAATGCGACGCGGCAATGCGCGCGTACGACGTGGCGCAGCGGTAAGCCACGAGGGAGTTTCCGCATCGAGCCGATGCCGATGCGGCGTCGCGCACGGGATGCGCGCAGCCACCGGCGACGCATTGACGCCCCGACTACACCGCATCGGCCGCGTATCACGCCGGCCGCATGCGTCGCAGCGGCTCCACGCATCCGGCCCGGACGGCATTCGCCGCCGGCATCGCGCCCGATCCGCATCGCATTCCTCACGCGCATGCGAACGCGACCGAATGATCGCTTGAGCGCGCCGCGACCGGATCGTCTAATCGGATCGAACGCGGCGTCGTGCCGCACGCATTCATCCGGAGACCCGCATGACCCCGATCGAACAAGACGCCCGGCGCCGCTGGCTGCCGGTGCTCGCGGGCGGCCTCATCATGGGCGCCGCGCTCGGCATCCGCCACGTGCAGGGGCTGTTCCTCGCCCCCGTCACGCTCGACCACGGCTGGTCGCGCGAAGCGTTCGGCCTCGCGCTCGCGCTGCAGAACCTGATCTGGGGCATCGCGCAACCGTTCACCGGAATGATCGCCGACCGCTTCGGATCGGTGCGCGTGATCGTCGCCGGTATGCTGCTGTATGCGGCCGGGCTCGTCACGATGGCGTTCGCCGCGTCGGCCGGCGTATTCACGGTCGGTGCAGGCCTCGTGATCGGCATCGCGCTGTCGGGGGCGGCCTTCGCGTCGATCTACGGCGCGCTGAGCCGGCTGTTTCCGCCCGACCGGCGCGGCTGGGCGCTCGGCGTCGCCGGCGCGATCGGCGGGCTCGGCCAGTTCTGCATGGTGCCGGTCGCGCAGGTGCTGATCGGCGGCATCGGCTGGCAGCATGCCTTCGTCGCGCTCGCGCTCGTCGCCGGGGCGCTCGCGCCGCTCGCCGTGCTGGTGCGCGACCGGCCCGCGCAGCCCGCGAGTCGCGCGGACGGCCCCGACCAGTCGATCGGCGCGGCGGTGCGCGAAGCGTTCGCGCATCGCGGCTTCTGGCTGCTGAACGCGGGGTTCTTCGCCTGCGGGTTCCAGCTCGCGTTCATCGCGACCCACCTGCCCGCCTGCCTGCTCGATCACGGCCTGCCGGCGCGCCATGCCAGCGTCGCGCTCGCGCTGATCGCGTTGACCAACGTGGCCGGCACCTACGCATGCGGCCATCTCGGCGGCCTGCTGCGGCGCAAGTATGTGCTGTCCGCGCTGTATCTCGTCCGCGCGCTGGCGATGGCCGCGTTCGTCGCCGCGCCGTTGTCGCCCGCGAGCGTCTACGTGTTCGCGGCCGTGATGGGCTTCACGTGGCTCGGCACCGTGCCGCTGACCAACGGCGTGATTTCGCAGGTGTTCGGCGTGCGCTACATCGCGACGCTGTTCGGCTTCGTCTTCTTCGGGCACCAGCTCGGCAGCTTCTTCGGTGTATGGCTCGGCGCGCTCGTCTACGACGAGACGCATTCGTATCTGCCGCTGTGGATCGGCTCGATCGCGCTCGGCGTGCTGGCCGCGCTGCTGCACCTGCCGATCGACGACGCGCGCATCGCGCGTCCGGTGCCGGGCAAGGCCGCGTGGGCGTGATGCGCGCGGCGCTGGCCGCAGGCGCGCTCGCGTTCGTCGCGTGGTGCGGCGCGGCCTACTTCGATTCGAGCGTCGCGCTTGCGCTGCTCGAGCGCGCGGCATTCTGCGACTGACATGGCAAACCGCACCGCGCGCGAATGATCGGCCGCGCCCGCGACGTCTAGCGACGCTTCGGCAGCGTGGCCAGCGCATCGAGCGCGCGCCGCCGCGCGCCGTCGTGATCGACGATCGGCGCCGGATAGTCGGCGCCGAGCCGCACGCCGGCCGCCGCGAGTTCCACCGGCGACGCCTCCCACGGCGCATGGATCGTCGCCGCGTCGAGGCCCGCGAGTTCCGGCACCCAGCGGCGCACGTAGGCGCCCTGCGGATCGAACTTCCGGCCCTGCGTCACCGGATTGAAGATGCGGAAATACGGCGCGGCGTCGGCGCCGCAGCCGGCGACCCATTGCCAGTTCGCCGGGTTGTTCGCGACGTCCGCGTCGACGAGCGTGTCGTAAAACCAGCGCTCGCCGGCCCGCCAGTCGATCAGCAGATGCTTGACGAGAAACGATGCGACGACCATCCGCACCCGGTTGTGCATCCAGCCGGTCGTCCACAGCTCGCGCATCCCCGCATCGACGAGCGGATAACCGGTCAGCCCGCGCTGCCAGGCGCGCAGCGCGGCGGGATCGTCGCGCCACGGCATCGCGTCGAACTGCGCGCGGAAGTTGTCGGTCGCGAGCGCCGGGAAGTGATACAGCAACACGTGGCTGAATTCGCGCCAGCCGAGCTCGCTCAGGAATTTCTCGGCGCCGGCCGCGCAAGCCGCGCCGCCCGCCTGTGCGGCACCCTGCACCGCATGCCACACCTGCCGCGGCGACACGTTGCCGAAGCGCAGGAACGGCGACAGCCGGCTCGTCGCCGGCCGGTCGGGCCGGTCGCGCGTATCGGCATAGCCGGCCAGCGACTCGCCCGAAAACGCGTCGAGCCGCGCATGCGCGCCCGCCTCGTCGGGTGCCGGCCATGCGTCGCGCAGGCCGCTCGCCCAGTCCGGCGCGCCCGGACGCAACGCGAGCGCGTCGAGCGTCAGCGCGCGTTCGCGCACGACGGCCGGCCACGGGTGAAACGCGATCCTTTCGGGCGCCGGCAACGGCGCCGCCACCGTGCGATCGCGCCGCACCGCGCGCCAGTATGCGGTGAAGACCTGGAACGGCGTGCCGGCGCCCGTCAGCACGTCCCACGGCTCGTTCAGCAGGCTGCCGTTGCTGCTCTCGACCTCGAGGCCGCGCGCCTTCAGCGACGCCTTCAACGCCGCATCGGCATCGCGCTGCGGCAGCGCATAGCGGCGGTTCCAGTACACCGCCGCCGCGCCCGTGTCGTGCACGACGCGTTCGATCTCGCGCGGCGCATCGCCGCGCAGCAGCAGCAGGCGGCCGCCATGACGCGCGAGCGCCGCGTCGAGTCCGGCGAGCGCCCCGTGCAGCCACCAGCGCGCCGCGCCGCCGAGCGCGCGCCCCGCGCTTTCGCCCGTATCGTCGACGTACACGCACACGAGCGGCCGGCTCGACGCGACCGCGCGCGTCAGCGCGGGCTGGTCGGTCACGCGCAGATCGTCGCGGAACCACACGACGGCAGGAGCAACGGACGACTTCGCTGGCACGGGCACCTCGGGGCAGGAAAACGGAAAAGTGACCGGTATTGTCGCGGCATGGTCGCGCGATGTCGATGTCCGACGCGCAGACGGCGCGCGCAAACGCGTCGCGTACCGACGCCGCCGCCCCGCCGGATCGCGAGCCCGGTGAAACGCCTTAGTCCATTCCGACGATTCTTCGCCGCACGCGCCGGCCTACGCTCGATGTCGGGTTCGCCGCGATGCGCGGCACGCACCGGCCGCCGGTCGGCCACGCGTATCGCGCAGCGCATCCGCCCGGGCGCGCCCGCGGTCCCGTCCTCACCGTCAATCTCACCCGATACCCACCATGACCAAACCCGCCAATCTCGTCACTTCGATCACCGTCGCGATCGACGCCCCCGCTTCCGTCGTCTGGGAAGTGCTGACCGACTTCCCGCGCTACGGCGAATGGAACACGTTCTGCGTCGGCCTCGAAACGACCGGCCGGATCGGCGACTTCGTGTACATGCAGGTGCGCATTCCGGGCACGGAGACGGTGATTCCCGTCAACGAAATCCTCGTCGCGTGCGAGCCCGAGCGCCTGCTGTCGTGGGAGCAGCGCCCGACCGACGACAACAAGGACGCCGCGCGCCGCGACCAGTACGTCGAAGCCGACGGCGCCGAACGCTGCCGCTACTTCACGACCGATCAGTTTCTCGGCATCAACGCGGAAACGATCATGCGCGAGCACGGCGGCTGGGTAAAACAGGGGTTCGACCAGTGCGCGCGCGACGTGAAGCGGCGCGCGGAAGCGCTGTACGCGTCACGTCGGCGCAAAAGCGCGTGACGGAGCACGGCCGATGTCCGCGCGCGCCGTGGCATCGCTGCACGGCGTGCGCGTCGCGGGCCCCCGCGTTCAGTCGAGACGGAAGGCCGCCTCGAAACGCTCGGCGAACGCGTCGAACTCGCTTTCCGGCAGATGGTTGATGCCGCCCGCGCGCTTGCGCCCGCCGCCGGTCGGGAAACCGCGGCAGAATTCGTCGGCGCCGAGCGGCCGGCCGTCGGGCACGCGCACGCTGACGACGAGCCCGCCCTGCGCACGCGGCGACAGCACCGCGAGCGCCGCATGCGGTGCATTGCGCATCCGCTCGTTCGCGAGCATCCCCGTCGCGCGCCGCGCCCACGGATGATCCGGCATCCTGATCAGCGTCGCGCCCGGCACGTCACGCAACGGGGCGAGCGCGCATGCACGCGCCATGTCGTCGCGATAGCCGTCGCGCAGCGCGGCGAACACCGGCGTGCCGCGCACGAAGTCGAGCGGATCCGCGCACGGCAGCATCGCATCGGCCAGCACGGCCGGATCGAAATGCAGATCGTCGACGCAGTCGCCGTATGCGTTGTAGTTCAGGTAGAGCCCGAGTTCGGCGAGCGTGCCGCGCTCGGTCTCGTCGAGCGCGCATTCGCGCGCAAGCGCGTCGCCGAGCGCCGGCAGTTCGTCGCCGAACGCCGCGACGATCGCCCAGCGCACATGGCGGCCGCCGAGATGGCGGTTCACGAGCGCGCTCGTGCAGACGTCGGCGGCCGTATCGATATACGCGTCGAAGCGCGGATCGCCCGGCAGCTCGCCCGCGAAGTGATGGTCGAAGTAGCGGACCGCCGCGCCGTCGCGCAGCAGCCGCGCGCAGGCGTCGCGGTTCTGGTCGTGCGACACGTCGAGCACGGTCACGCGGTCGCCGGCTCGCGCGTCGATTCGCTCGAGCAGCCTGATGTCGCGCTTCACGCCGGTCACGAGCGTGCCGCGTTCGCCCTCCGCGAGCCGCAGTTGCTGCAGCGCGCACAGGCCGTCCGCGTCGCCGTTGAACGCGAAGAAATGTCGTCCCCGCCGGGGTTCCCGTTCCTGCATCATCCGTCGCTCCGTCCTCAGGGCATGAAGTCGCCGCCGTTCGCGTCCAGCGTCGCGCCGGTCACCGCATTCGCGTAATCCGACGCGAGGAACAGCGCCGCGCGCGCGCAGTCGTCGTCGGTCGGCAGCTTCGCGAGCGCGATGTTCGATGCAATCGGCGCGATGATCTCCTCCTCCGTCATCCCGTACTCGGCCGCCGCCTGCCGGAAATACGTCTGCGTCGGCACGCCCCACATCCAGCCCATGTGGATGCTGTTCGCGCGGATCCCGTGCACGCCGAGCTCGCGTGCCAGGTATTTTGCCGCAACCGCGAGCGCGCCCTTCGACATAGCGTAGCCCGATTCCCCTGCAAACGGCTTGCGGGTCGCCTGCGTGTTGATCATCACGATTGCGCCGCGTTTCTGCCGCTTCATGTACGGGACGATTTCCTGCGTGAGCGTCATCGTGCCGAACACGTTGGTGTCGAACACCGCGCGCCAGCCATCGAGATCGGCTTCCTCGACCGCCTCCGGAAACGTGCCGTGCACGAACGCGCTGTTCACGAGCGCGTCGATCCGGCCGAAGCGCTCGACCGTCTGCGTCGCGAGCTGCCGGCACTGCGCGCGCTCGGCGATGTCGGTTCGCACCTTCAGCACGTCGCACGCGACGCCGAGTGCGCGGATCCGCGCCTGAGCGTCGTCGAGCTTTTCCATCGTGCGTGCCGCGACGACCACGCCGCGCGCGCCCTCGCGTGCCGCCTCGACGGCGAGCTTCACCCCGAGCCCCGGCCCGATTCCGGAAATCACGACGATCTTGTCCTTCAGCAACATGGGTTGTCTCCTGGTTGTCGTTGGTGTCGCGGGCGCGCCGTCAGCCGGCCGCCCGCAGGTGCCGCGCGCGATACGCGGCGAAGTCGTGCGCCAGTTGCGCATCGGTGAAGCCGAAGCGCGCGATTGAATAGTCGTGCGCGGCGCGCCCGTCGCGGCCGTTGCGCGCCATCCAGTCCGTCATCGCCGCGCGCTGCAGTGCATCGAGCGGCATGCCGGCGAAGCGGTACACTGCTTGCGCGACGCCGAGCGGATTCGACACGGTGTCCTCGAAACGCACGTCAAGAAACCGCCCGGCCGGCAGCGCGTCGCGCGCCGCCATCGCCGCGCCGATCGCGCGCGCCATCCCCGCGTTCCACTGCGCGCCGACCGTGCGCGGATCCGGGTCGTCCGCGTACATCTGCCACAGCGTGTGCGCCATGCTCGCCATCGACGGAATCGTCTGCGCCGGATCGCGATGCGTGAGCACCACCTGCGCGCGCGGAAACACGCGGCACAGCACGTCGAGCGCATGCAGGTGCTGCGGCGTCTTCAGCAGCCAGCGCTCGGCCGGCGCGACGCCGCGCCGCGCCTTCTGCCACTGCAGGAACTGCAGCATCCGCTTCAGATACGTATAGACGGGCGTCAGGTCCTGCTTCGCGAGCCACGCCGTATAGCCCGGCACGTTGGCGTACGAATCCATCGCGCACACGAACGAATGCTCCATCAGCATGAACTCCTCGTCGGCGAGCATCGCGTCGAGCGGATGGATCGTCAGGATCTGCGGGATGCAGTCGATCATCGTCGCGACCTCGGCCCGCGCGCGCGCGATGCGCACGGTCGGCGCGTCGAGCGTCTCGCCGGCGAGCGGCGCCGGATAACGCGTTTCCCACCACGCGGCCGAATGAAAGCGCGGGTCGACCGCGAGCAGCCGCTGCAGCAGCGTCGTGCCGGTGCGCGGCAGCCCGACGATCACGAGCGGATCGTCGATCTCGATGTCGGCGATCTCCGGATGACGGCGGCAGTAATCCTCGACGACGAGGCGGTTCGCGAGCTGGCCGACGAGCTTCTCGCGCATCATCTCCGCGCCGCGTGCGGAGAGCCGCGCCTCGTCGATCAGCGATGCGCACATCACGTCGAGCGCCTCGCGATACGGGCCGTCGCCGAACGCGGCGAGACCGCCCGTGCGCGACACGGCCTCGGCGATCAGCCCGTCGGCATCGAGCAGCGTGCGGGTCCGGTCGGGCGGCGCGTTCATGCGGCCTCCTTCAGCGCGGCGAGCTTGACGACGCGCGTGCGCGGATGCACCGGCTGCGCGGCGCCGACCCAGCGCCAGCAGATCGTGCCGGTGCGATGCCCGGCCGTATCGAGCCAGTTCGCGTCGCCCGGCCGCGACGCGGCGACCACCACCGTCACGCCGCCGTCGGCATTCAGGCGCGCGCCGTGCTTGTTCACGCAGATGTCGAAGTGCCGGTAGTCGAGCGACTCCATCCAGTAGTTGTTGAGCTGCACGTTCCAGAAGTCGCAGTCGGGCACCGTGTCGACGTCGATCACGAGCGCCTCGTCGTCCGCCAGCGACCAGCACGAGTGGTAGTAGTAGATGTTCGGATCGCCGCCGACCGACTGGCACAGCGCCTGGTCCGCGGGCGGCAGCGCGTTCACGTGCGCCCCGTAGCTCGCGGCCCAGTCGGCAAACAGCTTCGACGTCTGCTCGACGAACCGCGCGGCGCACATGAGGCCGCCCTGCAGCACGAGCGGGTCGAGCGGCGCCGGGCGCGCGTGCGCGCCGATGCGCTCGATCTTCAGTTGCGCGGGCGTCTCCGCGCGCCGGTCGAGGAAGGTCTGGCGCACCAGCAGCGCGTTCGTATCCGGCTCCATGCGTACCCAGTTGCCCGCGCGCGGCGTCGCGCTCAGCACGATCTCGAAGCTGCCGTCCGGCGCGATCTCGAGCTGCTTCGGATCGAGAAACCCGGTCTGCAGCATCTTGCCGTCCGTCTCGTAGCCGCCCTTCTGCGTGCCGAAGCTCAGGTACGCGACCGTGCCGCGCCGCCCCGTCACGCGATAGTCGCAGCGGCCGTCGAGGCGCGCGTACTGGTACAGGTTGTCGGGATTGTCGGCGCCGATCTTCGCGGTCTCGTGCGACGGCGAGAAGAAGCCGGGCCATGCGCCGTCCGCGAACTCGACGTGCATTTCGAGCGCGATGCGCAACAGCCGGCTCAGGTAGCGGAACCCTTCCGCGCGCGTGAGCGGATCGCCCGGCGCCTCGGCGCGCAGGATCTGCTGTCCGCTGCGCTTCAGGGTGTCGCAGAAATCGGCCCAGGTCTGGCCCGAAAGCAGTTGCGTGGCGCGTGTGTCTTCCGTCATGTGTCGTCTCCGCCGATGGTCGAGCGCTCACCTTAAGCGAGCGCTCCACGCGCCACTTCGTCCGGGTGGACTAAGGAAAGATCCGCTGCGCCGCCGTGCCGCGGTTTAGTCCACCCGGACGAAGAGCGGCACCGCCGTGGCTCGATACCGTTGGCGTCATGCACGAAACGCCGCACATGTCGCGCGGCGCCGGCATGCAACAAGGAGACGAACGATGTTGACCCACTTGGAGCGACTGGAGGCCGAAAGCATCCACATCATGCGCGAGGTGGTCGCCGAAAGCGAAAACCCGGTGATGCTCTATTCGATCGGCAAGGACAGCTCGGTCATGCTGCATCTCGCGATGAAGGCGTTCTACCCGGCGAAGCCGCCCTTTCCGCTGCTGCACGTCGATACGACGTGGAAGTTCCGCGAGATGATCGCGTTTCGCGACGCGACCGCCGAGCGTCTCGGCCTCGACCTGCGCGTGCACATCAACCCCGACGGCGTGGCGAACGACATCAATCCGTTCACGCACGGCTCGGCCGTGCACACCGACGTGTGGAAGACGCAAGGGCTCAAGCAGGCGCTCGACCACTATGGCTTCGACGCCGCGTTCGGCGGCGCGCGCCGCGACGAGGAGAAATCGCGCGCGAAGGAGCGCATCGTGTCGCTGCGCTCCGAGCAGCACCGCTGGGACCCGAAACGCCAGCGGCCCGAACTCTGGTCGCTGTACAACGCACGCAAGCGCCGCGGCGAAAGCCTGCGCGTGTTTCCGATTTCCAACTGGACCGAGCTCGACATCTGGCAATACATCCGGCTGCACGACATTCCGATCGTGCCGCTCTACTACGCGAAGGAGCGACCCGTGGTCGAGCGCGACGGCGCGCTGATCATGGTCGACGACGAACGCCTGCCGCTGCGCGAGGGCGAAGTGCCGCAGCTGCGCAAGGTGCGCTTTCGCACGCTCGGCTGCTATCCGCTCACGGGCGCGATCGACAGCGACGCGAGCTCGCTCGACGAGATCCTGCAGGAGATGCGCGACACGCGCACGTCCGAGCGCCAGGGACGCCTGATCGACAGCGATTCGGCCGGCTCGATGGAAAAGAAGAAACAGGAGGGATATTTCTGATGGCACACGCACTCACCGCGCCCGGGGCGCTCGCGCACCCGACTCCCGTCCCGCACGCCGACGATGCCCGGACGAAGGAGCTGCTGCGCTTCATCACGTGCGGCAGCGTCGACGACGGCAAGAGCACGCTGATCGGCCGCCTGCTCTACGAATCGAACATGCTGTTCGACGACCAGCTGACCCAGCTCGAAGCCGATTCGAAGAAAGTCGGCACGCAAGGCGGCGACCTCGATTTCGCGCTGCTCGTCGACGGCCTGTCGGCCGAGCGTGAACAGGGCATCACGATCGACGTCGCGTACCGCTTCTTCGCGACCGCGCGACGCAAGTTCATCGTCGCCGATACGCCCGGCCACGAGCAATACACGCGCAACATGATCACCGGCGCGTCGACCGCCGACCTCGCGGTGATCCTGATCGACGCGCGCAAGGGCGTGCTCACGCAAACCCGCCGCCACAGCCATCTCGTCGCGCTGATCGGCATCAGGCGCGTCGTGCTCGCAATCAACAAGATGGATCTGGTCGACTACGACCGTGCGATGTTCGAGCGCATCGACGCCGACTATCGCGCGTTCGCGGCCGAGCTCGGTCTCGACGAGATCGTCAGCATTCCGATGTCCGCGCTGCGCGGCGACAACGTGATCGCGTCGAGCACGCGGATGCCGTGGTACGCGGGTCCGCCGCTGATGCAGCATCTCGACACGCTGCCGCTCGTCGAGCGCATGACGCGCGACGAACCGTTCCGCCTGCCGGTGCAATGGGTCAACCGTCCGCATCTGAACTTCCGCGGCTATGCCGGCAGCATCGCGTCCGGCGAAGTGCGCGTCGGCGAACGCGTGCGCGTGCTGCCGTCCGGCCGGGAAAGCCGCGTCGCGTCGGTGATCACGCCGGCCGGCGAAGCCGACGTCGCGCGTGCCGGCGAAGCGGTGACGCTCACGCTCGCCGACGAAATCGACATCAGCCGCGGCGACATGATCGCGCGCGCCGACGCGCCGCCGGAGGTGGCCGATCAGTTCGAGGCGACGCTCGTGTGGATGCACGACGACCCGCTGCTGCCCGGCCGGCCGTATCTCGTGAAGCTCGGCACGCAGACGGTCGGCGCGACCTGCGCGACGCCGAAGTACAAGATCGACGTGAACACGCGCGAGCATCTCGCCGCGCGCACGCTCGCGCTGAACGAGATCGGCGTGTGCAACCTGAGCTTCGACCGGCCCGTCGCGTTCGATCCGTACGCCCAGAACCGTCATACCGGCGGCTTCATCGTGATCGACCGCTTCACCAACGACACGGTCGGCGCCGGGATGCTGCACTTCGCGCTACGCCGCGCGCACAACGTGCACTGGCAGGCCGTCGACATCGACCGCGATGCGCGCGCGGCGCAGAAGGCGCAGACGCCGCGCATCGTGTGGCTGACCGGGCTGTCCGGCGCGGGCAAGTCGACGATCGCGAACCTCGTCGAGCAGCGGCTGCATGCGCTCGGCAAGCACACGTACCTGCTCGACGGCGACAACGTGCGGCACGGGCTCAACCGCGATCTCGGCTTCACCGAGGCCGATCGCGTGGAGAACATCCGGCGCGTGGCCGAAGTCGCACGGCTGATGCTCGATGCCGGGCTCATCACGCTCGTGTCGTTCATCTCGCCGTTCCGCGCGGAACGCGACATGGCGCGCGCGCTGGTCGGCCCCGACGAGTTCGTCGAAGTGTTCGTCGACACGCCGCTCGCGGTTGCCGAGAAACGCGATCCGAAGGGGCTGTACAAGAAGGCGCGCAAGGGCGAACTGAAACACTTCACCGGCATCGACTCGCCGTACGAGCCGCCCGCGCAGCCGGAACTGCGCATCGACACGGTGGCCGAGTCGCCGCAAGCGGCGGCGGACCGCATCGTCGCGTACCTGCTGCGCGAGCGCGTCGCCTGACCCTCGCCGGCCGCGTCGCACGGGCACGGCCCGCGTCGTCTACTCCGTTCGGATGACGCGGGCCGCCGGCCGGCCGGTATGCTGGGTCGGAAGCATTCACCCCGCCCCAGGAGAACTCGAGCATGCGGATCGCGCTGGCGCCCGACGACACGGCCGCGCACGACGGTTTCGACGCCGCGGCATGGACGGCCCGCGAACTCAGCGCGTGGCTCGGACTCGTCTATCAGGGCCTGTCCGAAGCGACGCCATGGGCGGGCTTTCTCGAAGCGATCCGCGTGCGGCTCGACGCGCGCTTCACGACGCTCGTGCTGCGCAACCCCGGCGGCTCGCGGCGCGGGCTCATCATCAACGCATCGGCCGACGGCCCGCTGCTGCCCGGAGAGCCGTCGTACAGCGAGCAGTTCTACGCGCTGTGCCCGTTTCTCGACCAGCCTCCCGGCCAGGTGTTCACGGCCGACGGGCTGTTCGGCGCCGCCCGCTGGCGCGCGCACGATTTCTACCGGCAGTACCTGCAGCCCCTCGACCTGCGCTTCATTCTCGGCGCGAACCTGCGCGGCGAGCGCGGCGTCGAGTGCGCGTTCTTCGTGAGCCGCGCGCATCACGCCCGCGATTTCGACGCGTCCGAACGCGCGCGGGTCGCGACGCTGCTGCCCCACCTGCAGCGCGCGGTCGAGCTGCATGCGGCGCTCGACGTGCTCGATGCCGAGCGCGCGCTGTACGCGGGCACCGTCGACCGGCTCGACGTCGGCACCGCGATCCTCGACGAGGACGGCCGCGTGATCAAGCACAACCGCATCGCCGAACGGCTGATCGCGCAGCAGGACGGACTGTGCCTGCGCGAGGCGCGGCTCCACGCGTCGTGCCCGCTCGACGAGCGCCGGCTGCAGAAGGCGCTGCAAGCCGCGCTCGAGCATTTCCGCGCGGGCGCGCTGGGGCGCATCGAGGCCACCACGCTGTCGCGCCCCGGCGGCGCGATGCCGTTGAACGTGCTGCTGCGCCCGCTTGCGCCCTATCGCGGCGCGGAGGACCGCCAGCATCGGCCGGCCGTCGCGGTGTTCGTCCGCGATCCGGCGTCGTCGCCGCAGACCTCGCGCGACATGTTGCACCGGCTGTTTCGCCTCACGCCGATGGAAACCGAGATCGCACTGCTGCTCGTCGACGGCCTGACGCTCGACGAAGCGGCCGCCGCCACCGGCATCACGAAGAACACCGCCCGCGCGCACCTGCGCGGAATCTTCGCGAAGACGGGCGCGACGCGCCAAGCCGTGCTCGTGAAAATGCTTTTGAACAGCGTCGTGTCGATGGCGTAGCGGCACCGCCCCCCGGGTGACGCCGCTGACGGTGCGAAGCAGCCCGCCGAGTGCTGGTTGCCGTTCGTTTTATCGGCAACCCATGTCATACGTCATCAGACATGATCGAGCGCAATGATCTCCCGACGCGATTGGCCAATATTTGGGTGAATTTCGGGTAAACCCGCGAGGCCATGCCCGAATCTGAGGCGTACCATGTCATACGACGACATACTACTTAGATCACCACCCGACGCCGACGCGGGCCGCCGCCCTCGTCCGCCGCCCGACCGGAGACTCCCTTGACCACGCCTGCCCTGCCCGGCCGCGACCCGCTCGCGTCCGCCGTCTCGAAAGTGAAATGGCACGTGCTGCCGCTCGTGCTGATCATGTTCATCGCGAACTACATCGACCGCGTGAACGTCGGCTTCGTCGATCGCCACCTCGAAGCGTCGATCGGTATCGGCGCGGCCGCGTACGGCCTCGGTGCCGGCCTGTTCTTCGTCGGCTACGCGCTGTTCGAAGTGCCGTCCAACCTGCTGATGCAGCGCTACGGCGCGCGCATCTGGCTCGCGCGGATCATGGCGACGTGGGGCATCGTCGCCGCCGCGATGGCGTTCGTGTGGAACGACACGTCGTTCTACGTGCTGCGCTTCCTGCTCGGCGCGGCCGAGGCCGGCTTCTTCCCCGGCATCGTGCTGTACCTGTCGCAATGGCTGCCGCCGCAGGAGCGCGGCAAGGCGATGGCGATCTTCCTCGGCGGCTCCGCGTTCGCGTCGGTGCTGTCCGGGCCCGTCACCGGCGCGCTGCTGTCGATCCACGGCTTCGGCCTGCAAGGCTGGCAGTGGATGTTCCTGATCGAAGGGATGTTCTCGGTCGCGCTGTGCGGCGCGAGCTGGCTGCTGCTGAAGTCGCACATCCGCGACGCGACGTGGCTCACCGCCGACGAACGCGCGGCGCTCCAAAACGCACTCGATGAAGAACGCGCGACCCGCGACGTGCGCTCGAAAGTGCACGTATCCGCCGCCACGCTGCTGCGCGACCCGCAGATCATGCTGTTCTGCTTCCTGTATTTCGCGATCCAGCTGACGATCTACGCGGCCACCTTCTGGCTGCCGACCATCATCCGCAAGATGGGCGGCCTCACCGATTTCCAGGTCGGTCTCTACAACACGATTCCGTGGATGATCGCAATCGGCGCGATGTACGGCTTCGCGGTGCTGTCCGCGAAGTGGAAGCACCCGCAGCGCTGGCTGTCGTCCGCGCTCGTGCTGGCCGCGTGCGGGCTGTTCGCGTCGACGTCGCACGATCCGGTCTGGTCGTTCGCGTCGATCTGCTTCGCCGCGCTCGGCTTCAAGGCCGCGGCATCGCTGTTCTGGCCGATCCCGCAGGGCTACCTCGACACACGCGTGGCCGCCGCCGTGATCGCGCTGATCAACTCGATCGGCAACCTCGGCGGCTTCGTCGCGCCAACGGCCTTCGGCTATCTGAAGCAACATACGGGTTCGATCACGGGCGGCCTGTATGCGCTCGCGATCGCCTCCCTCGTCGCCGCGGTCGCCGCGCTGTTCGCCCGCACGCACCGGCGCAGCGATCCGCCGCGCGGCCTGCCGGCCGACGAGTCCTTCACGAACCCCACCATGCTCCGTCATGCCGAACACTGACCGCCTGACCGTCGTCGTCTCGAATGCCGTCGACGGCGACCTCGCCACGTTCTCGCTCACTTCCGACGGCGCGCTCGCGCCGCTCGCCCGCTACCCGGCCGGCGACGTCGCGATGCCGGTCGCCGTGCAGCCCGATCACGCGCGGCTGTACGTCGCGACGCGCGGCGCAGAACCGACGATCGTCGCGTTCCGCGTCGCGACGGGCACCGGCGCGCTCGCCCGCATCGGCGCGACCGCGATCGACGCGAGCCACGCGTACCTGTCGCTCGATCGCAGCGGCCGCTGGCTGCTCGGCGCGTCGTACGGCGGCAACGCGCTGAGCCTCTACGACGCCGTGCGCGTGCGCGACGGCGACGGCGAGCCGCTGCAGGTCGCGGACGGCATCGCGAACGCGCATGCCGTCGTCGTATCGCCGGACAATCGGTTCGCATACGTGAGCTCGCTCGGCTCGGACCGGATCTTCACGTTCGCGCTGGTCGAGAATGCCGACGGCCTGCGCGCGGTCGAGCACGGCGAAACGCGCGTGCCGGGCGGCTTCGGCCCGCGTCACCTGCGCTTCGCGTGCGACGGCCGCACGCTCGTCGCGGTCAGCGAGTTCGAGGCCACGCTCGCGGCCTTCCCGCGCGACATCGACAGCGGCCGCCTCGGCGACGCACAGATCAGCGCGCGCCACCCGGCCGTCGCCGACCTCGCGCAAGGCCATGCGCGCCCGCCCGCGCCGACCGAACCCGCCGTGTGGGCCGCCGATCTCCACCTGACGCCCGACGAGCGCTTCGCGTATGTCAGCGAACGCACGTCGAGCCAGTTGCTCTGCTATCACCGCCCTGCGGACGGCACCTTCGAACCCGCGCACGCGACGGCCACCGAAACGCAGCCGCGCGGCTTCGCGATCGATCCGTCGGGACGCTGGCTCGTCGCATGCGGCGAGCAGTCGGAATACGTGGCGGTCTACGCGATCGCGCCAGGCGACGGCACGCTGTCGTTGCACGCGCGCGTGCCGGGCGGTCGCGGGGCGAACTGGGTTGCGATCGTCTGACGGGTCGAGTGACCGATGGATCGCACGATCGATTGATCGATGCAGGTCACACGACCGACACCGGCCCGCGCCGCCCTGCGCGCCGTCAGCGCCGCTCGCTCGGCGCGACGCCGGTCCAGCGCTTGAACGCACGCGTGAAATTGGCGCGGTCGGTATAGCCGACCCGCGCCGCGATCTCGTCGACCGGCAGGCGCGTGCCCTCGAGCAACCGGAGCGCATCGCGCAGCCGGATCTCGTCGAGCAGCGCCGAATAGGTCGCGCCGAATTCCGCGAGCTTGCGTTTCAGCGTGCGCGCCGATACATGCAGCTCGCGCGCGACTTCGTCCACCGACGGATAACCGGCGTCGCCGCAGATCAGCAGGTTGCGCACGCGCTCGACGATGCTTTCCGCATAGCCGAGCCGCGCGAGCTCGGCCTCGCATTGCTGGACGATCATTTGTGCGGTCTGCGCGTTCGCTGTGCCGATCGGCTCGTCGAGAAGCGCCGCATCGCAGCGGATGCGGTTCGCGCTTGCGTCGAAATGACAGCGCGGCAGCCGCGCGCGATAGCGCTCGAACCACGGTGGTTCGGGCCATTCGAAGTGCAGCTCCGCGCGCGACTGCAGCGTGCGACCGGGCGCCGGATCGAGCAGCGAGTTGAACAGGATCGCCGTCTCGACCAGGAAGTTCTCCACCGCGAACTGGCGCAGCCGGCCGAGCGGAAATGCCTCGAGCACGTCGATATCGACGATCCCGTCGAGCTGCGCGAGTCGCACCGAAAAGAACGGCACGCGCGTCGGCAGATAGCGGATCCCGAGCGCGATCGCCTCGCCGAGCGTCGCGCAACTCATCAGCCCGAAGCCGATCAGCCCGGATTTCGTGAGACTGCTGCGCAGGCCGATCTCGATCGCGATCGACGGGTCGTCCGTCGCCTCGAGCAGGTTGAACACGATCGCCGCCTGCTGCAGCGGCGTGATGCGCGCGTCGGGCCGGGCAAGCCGGTCGCGCTCGACGCCCGACCCGGCGAGAATCCGGCCGCCGTCGATGCCGCGCTCCTCGGCGAGCATCAGCATGAACAGCGCATACGCGGACGATACCGTCGCCTTGTTCAGCTGGCGCGCGGCATCCGGAACGGACAAGGCCATGCGGCGGACTCCGGATCGGTTTCGGCGGATTGTAGCGCCGCTGGCCCGCAATGACACCATGACGGCACTCTACCCGCACGGCGCCGCATCGCAGGCCGGCGGGCGGGCCCACGTGGCCCGAAATGACACCATCATTGGCACCGGCGGCCCTCGCATGTGCCATGCGGCGCGCCTATGCTTGTCGCATCGGCATTGCGCCCCACTCTTTCCGCACGGATTCCGGTCGATGAGCCAATCTGCACGAACCGTCTTTCGCCACGACGCCGACAAGGTCGCGTACGTCCGCCGCGAGGTCAACGCCGCGAGCGACGCGATCCGCGCGCGCTTTCCGCTGCTCGACAACCAGAACCTCGTCGGCGCGACCGTGATGGCCGTGTCGGTGAGCGCGATGCTCGCGATCGCCTGGCTGTATGCGCGCGGCGCGATCGCGTGGTACGTCGCGCTGCCGCTCGCCGCGTTCGTCACGTCGCTGATCCACGAGCTCGAGCACGACCTGATCCACCTGATGTACTTCAAGAAGACGCCGTGGGCCTATCACCTGATGATGGCGCTGTGCTGGCTCACGCGGCCGGGCACGATCAACCCGTGGACGCGCCGGCGCATGCACCTGCATCACCACAAGGTGTCGGGCGGCGAATCCGATCTCGAGGAATTCGGCATCACCAACGGCGAACGCTGGGGCGTGAAGCGGCTGCTGATGATCGCGGACGGAATGCTCGCCGTCGTGCTGCGGCCGGACGCGATGCGCCGCAAGGTCAAGCAGTACGTGGCCGCGCAGCCGGTGCAGAATGCGGCCGAACGCGCGCAACTGCGCATCGAGCAGGTGTCGTCCTACATGCCGATCGGTCACCTGTACTACGCGCTGTGGCACGCGTTCATCGTCTATCACGCCGGCCTGTTCGCGCTGCATTCGTTCGGCCATGCGGTGACCGTGCCGGCCGTCGTCGAGCGCGTGATGCACGTCGTCGATTTCCTCGCGGTCGTTTGGCTCGGGCCGAACTTCGTGCGCAGCTTCTGCATCAACTTCGTCAGCTCGAACATGCATTACTTCGGCGACATCGATTCCCGCAACGTGATCCAGCAGACCCAGGTGCTCAACCCGTGGTGGATGCTGCCGTTCCAGCTGTTCTGCTTCAACTTCGGCAGTACGCACGCGATCCATCACTTCGTGGTGCGCGATCCGTTCTACATCCGGCAGCTGACCGCGCGCACCGCGCATCAGGTACTGCGTGAAGTCGGCGTGCGATTCAACGACGTCGGTACGTTCGCGCGTGCGAATCGCTGGGGCGCGTATCGTCCGGTTCGCGGTGTGCGCGGCACGCGGCGGGCCGACGCTTGACGGCAACGCGTGGCGTCGCTCGTCGCGCCGGTCCCGTTAGTCCATCAGTCGCCGATCGGCGGCATCGGCCCCTGCCCGCGGATCCACGCCCAGTTCGCGAGTTCGGCCATTTCCTTGTCGCCGCGGCTGTCGCCGTAGGCGAACAGCTTCGCCGGCAGCCGATTGCCCCACCAGCCGTGCAAGCGCACGACCTTCTGCGGGCCCCAGCAGTTCTCGCCGTTCAGTCGTCCGGTGAACGTGCCGCGCTCGAACGCGAGGCGCGTCGCGAGCACCGTGTCGATGCCGGCCGTCTTCGCCCACTTCTCCAGATACAGCGACGGCGACGCGCTGACCAGCACGACTTCATGCCCGCGCGCCTGATGCTCGCGCACCCGTTCCAGCATGTCCGGGCGCACGAGGTTCGGCAGGTAGCCGTCGACGAAGCTGCGCGCCAATCCGTCGAGCGCGTCCTCGCGGATCGGCCCGAGCGCGAACCACGCGAACTTCGCCTTCGCATCGCCGCGCGACAGCAGCCCGGCCTTCATCGCGACGATCCACGGCAACGCGCGCAGCCCGGCCCATGCGAAACGCGGCGTGCCGACCGCGTAGCGGACGAAATGGCGAAAGCTGTCGGTAGTCGTGATGGTGCCGTCGAAATCGAATGCGGCGACGATGCGGTCGGTCATGGAGAATCGGCGGGAAAGCGGTGAGATGCCCGGGAAGATAGCAGACTCGCGGTGCCATGGGTCCCGGCACGGGTGTGAATGTGGGCGCGGCTCTTCTGCGCAGCCGCATTCGAAACGTCGCTGGGCCGCCGTGCGAGCCGCGGGAGGCGGCTTCCCGGCCGATTTTGTCGGATTGCCAAAGGGAGTGGCGGCCCTCCGCCAGAGTTTGCTATACTCTCGGTCTTCCGGAGAGATGGATGAGTGGTTTAAGTCGCACGCCTGGAAAGCGTGTATAGGTTAATCGCCTATCGGGGGTTCGAATCCCCCTCTCTCCGCCAGAATGCATAAAAAAGCCCCGCAAACTCAATGATTTGCGGGGCTTTTTGTTTTTGGCCGCGTCACACGGCCCATCATCAGGCAGAAGTCCGCCAGCGCCGGCGAACTTCATTCCGGCTCCATCGGCACAACGCGCGGCTGTTGCATCACGATCGCCATGGAGCCGCGCGCAAAAACGACATCCATTGAAGCAAAAAACCACCGAACAAGGATATGCGTCCACCGCTGTCCGCCGCCATTGCTCAAACTAAATCGCTCGAACATCACGTCGCACTTGCCCCCTTGCAAAACGGCAGCGGACGTGACCTGCTTCAATCGGCAAGGAGTCAACGCGTCGATCAGGCGACGGCGCTCCGCGATACGGTGATGCGGTGATGCGGTTCGCGTTGCCGGATTGATGCGAGGTCTGGCCACGTCGGTCAGTTGCAGTGACGCGACGAGCAGTGTCCTCAGGGTGCCGGCACGTCGTCCGCCCGCAGTGCGGCGAGCGTATCGGCAAACTCGGCACGCAGCGCGGGCCACAATTCGGCGAACACGTCGAGGCCCTCGTCGCGCACAACCTGTTGCAACCCGCTGGACAGCTCCGCGAGAACGCCGTGCCCGACCGCCAGGAAGCCGCCACTCAGCGCATGCAGCTCGCGCACGACCGTCTCCGTATCGCGTCCGGCCAGCGCGCGATCGATCGAATCGAATGACGCCAGCGTGACCCGACGCATCGCAGCAATCACGGTTTTCGGCATCGTGAAGCGATCGCCCACAGCACTCGCCGATCCGCCGCGAACTTGTACGCGAAGCGCCCGCGCCAGTGCCCGCATCAACACGGGCTTCGGCAGCAGCGCACGCATTCCGACATCCGCGCAGCGCTTTTCATCGCCTGGACCCGCATGCGCCGTCATCGCTACGATGGGTAACTGAGCGTCGCGTTCACGAATCGCGGCCGCGAGTCTCCAGCCGTCCATGTCGGGCAAACCGAGATCGGTCAGCACCACGTCGAAGCGGCCTCGCGCGAGCGCTGCCAACGCCTGCCCGCCGCTTTCGACGATCGTCGCTTCGGTGCCCAGCTCCCGGAGCTGGTCTGCCAGCAGCAGTCGGCTCGCCGAATGATCCTCGACGGCAAGCACGCGCAACGGCTCGTCGCCGACCTCCGTGAGCGGGGTCGGGTCGAGCGGATCGTGGTCCGCATCGCCATGGAGATCGCCGGCCAGCACGTCGTCCGTCATCGGCAAGGGGATGCGGACGCAGAACTCGCTGCCCTCGCCCGGCGCACTGCGCACCGCAATCTCGCCCCCCATCGCCCCGACGAGCCTCCGGCAAAGTGCAAGACCAATGCCCGTGCCGCCATATTGGCGATGGATCGAATCGTCGGCCTGCTGGTAAAGCTCGAAGATCGCCGACTGCGCCGGCAATGGGATACCGATTCCCGTATCGACCACGCGTATTTCGACGACGTCGCGCCCGCCCGCGCACAGCGTCACGCTGCCCGTCTCCGTAAACTTGATCGCATTGCCGAGCAGATTCGCGACGACCTGGCGGATCCGGATCGGATCGCCGGTGCGGTAACGCTCCATGTCCGCGGCGATGTCGCAACCGAGGCGCAGCCCCTTCGCCGTTGCCAGCGGCCGGAACGACTCCGCGACTTCGCCCAGCAGTGTCGCGCAATCGAACGGCACCGCATCGATGCGCAGTTGCCCGGCCTCGACTTTCGAAAGGTCGAGCACGTCGTTGAGGATATGCAGCAGCGCAGACGAGGACGAATCGACAATCTCCAGGCGCCTGCGCTGCGTATCGGCAAGCGGGCCGCGCTTCATCAGTTCAAGATTGCCCATCACCGCGTTGAGTGGAGTGCGGATTTCGTGGCTCATCGTCGCGAGGAAAACCGACTTTGCCCGGTTCGCCTGGTCGGCCGCCTGTCGAGCTTCGACGAGCGACTGCTCGGCCAGCTTGCGCGCGGTGATGTCGTTGACGGTCGCAAGCAAGGCATTCGCTCCGCGATATTTGACGCGTGCGATGTTGACGAGCAGATGCGTCTCATCCGCGCCGCCCATCACACCCGTGAGGGTGACCTCGTAGCCGACGATCGCGCGCCGTCGCGCAGGCAACTGCGCATCGCGCGATTGCACGAACGTTTGCCAGATTCGCAGCGACAGCGGCTCGCCAGCCGCGCCGGTCTCGTAGCGGGCCATCGCTTGGTTGCGCAGCAGAACCGCGCCATCGACCTCGCCGATCAGCGCAAGACCGATCGGTGCCGCGCGGATCAGCGTGCGATTGAGCTGCTCGCTTTCCTTCAGGCGCGAGGCGCTGCGGTAGGACGGCCCGAGGATGCGCCGGTTGACCAGCACGATCCCGCACCACAGCAACGCCAGACCAAGTAGCGCCACGCCGGCAATCTTGAACAGGCGGGCCTCGACGCCACGCAACATGGTCTGTATCGAATAGACGTAGACCAGCGTCCAGTCTGTCCCCGGAATCGCATCGCGGATCACGAAGCGCCCGTCGCGAAACAGGTGCTCGATGTCTTCCACGTAATCGCCGGCCGGTGCGTGCGCGAGATGCGTCACGTCGGCGTGCCGTGCCGCCGACAGCAAGGTATTCCCGGCGCGATCGACGATCGCGAATGCGCCACCGTGCGAATCGTCGTCAAGCTCGTTCAGAAGGCGTTCGGGATGAAGCGTCTGAACAATCAGCACGATTGGCCTGCCACGGCCATCGAACGCCCAGGATGCAATGCGCAGCCGCTGCTCCCCCGTGATGACACCCGCGCGCGGCGGCATCCAGAGTACGCCATCGGGCACATGCGCCGGGTAAGCTGCCGCTGCGCGCACCATCGCCGCAACGTCCGGCCACGCCTGAGGCAGCTGCAACGGCAGTTGCGCGGCCTGCGCCGGCTGCAGCGCCGAACGGGATGTGACATACAGCGACAACGTGACAAAGCGACCGTCGGCACCGATCATGTACACGGCGTTCGTCAGCGGCTGCGTCCTCTTCATCCACCTGCTGCTCTCGAACACCCGTTCGCTCAACGCGAGCAATGGCCCATAATCGCTCGCCGGATGAGCTTCATCGATAATGGCCTTCAGCGCGTAGGCCCGGTTCAATTCGTACGCGTCGTGCATCAGCAAGCCGCGTTGCTCGGCAAATGCTCGCTCGATCAGCGGAGTCGGGCGCGCGCGCTCGATCCATCCACCTTGCACCGTTGCCACTTGTTGCTTCAGCAGCGCGCTGTTTTCCGACATGCGCACCAGCAGGTGCGACTTGACAGTGAGGAAGTGCGCACGTAGCGCGGCCTGATAGTCAGCGAACTCGCCACGCGCGACCGCGCCAGCGCACGCCAGCATGAAAATGCCAAGCACCGCGCCGCCGCCATACAGCAGCCGGCGCTGATACGCGCGCATCCAGTCCGGATCGAATTGCCTGCGGCTCACAGGACGATTCAGGCGGTACAACCATTCGCGAAGCCCGCGCATGCCGGCGTGGCTCAGTCGGTCGACCGACGGTCGTCGCTTTCCGACGGATCGAGCGTGCCCTCGTACTTGATCAGGTCGGCATCGCGCGTGATGCCGAGCTTGCGCATCGCGGCCAGTTTCTGTGCGCTGATGGTCTTCTTGCTTCGATGGAGCCTGTCGGCTATTTCGGTCACCTTATAGCCTTCGCGGAACAGCCGGACGATCTCCGACTCCCGTTTCGACAGCGCGGCCACAGCGCCGGTATCCGTGTGCTCGAGAAGCGACGCGACGGTCGGTGACAAATAGTGGCCGTTCGAGTAAGCAGCGTGCACGGCGGCGACAATGTGCGACATTGCGTCGGATTTGCTTGCAATGCAGTGCACGCCGAGTTGCTGCAGCGCGCGAAAGACCGGCGGGGAATTGAGCATGGTCACCGTCACGATTCGCAATTGCGGATAGCGTCGCGTCAGGAAGGCGACGAGTGCCTGGCCATCGCCGTATTGCCCGGCCGGCATCACGTAGTCGAGTACGAGCACGTCGCACGATGTCGTGTCCAGCCGGTCGATCAGTGCGGCCGTGTCCGACACGACCGCGACGACTTCGATCGTCGGCATGGCTCTCAATCCCTGCGCGATGCCGTACCCCGACACCGGATGGTCGTCCGCGACGATTACTCGAACCGAAAATTCGTCCATCTTGCACCCGCGCTCAGGAATGAGGCGCGCACTAGCGCCATGTTGTGATTATTTGAGATTCATTTGGGCCGGATTATATCTCAATAAGTTTGCTTGACCCGGAATTGCCGGTCGTTGCAGCCGGAATCACGCGCGGAATTCGAAACGCAATCTCAAAGATGCGAGCGGCGCGATTCGAGCAGGGACGCGACCACGCAACGCGACGGCACGCCCGTCGCCGACAATGTCACTGGTAGTCCAGCAGCACAGTCATTGCCCCCTTCACCGTGCCGGGCTTGATCGTAGCGTCGGTCTGGATGTAGGACGCTTGCATCGGAATCGCATACGCACCGCCGGTCGCCGAGTCATACGAATCCACCTTCACCGATGTGCCAAAAGTTGCTGGCATGCCCTTGTCGTCGGCGATCCGGATTTTCACGCCGCTCGCAGTCGAATCGGTGGCGAGCGGCAACACGCCCGGCGAACCTGCGATCTCACCACCAACGGGATCGAGCGTATAGCCGATCCGGTTGTACCCCTTCGGACAATTGCTGATCTTGATCTGGAAGCTGTGCGCGTCAACCGTCGAACCGACACCGCTAAATTTATGCAGCGATGTATTGGGCAACGGCACGGCCTGGGCCGGCACAGAGCACGTGCCGCTAATTCTTTTCACGGTCCCGCCAAAGTCAATAATGGCGAGTCCTTGCATGGTATAGATTCCGAAATATCTGCCCTTGATCGTTCCGTCTTTCGCTTCCAAGCCACCTATTAAAAACTGAACCTCAATTGGCTCCTGAATCTTAATCCGATATTGATAACTGTCGTCATAGCGCTTTTGCGCTTTACCATTAATCATTACACGCACCGACATTCCGCTCACATTCGTCGGGGTTTCCGGCCCGATAACGGAACCCAATCCGTCACCTTGCGGCCATATCTGGAAGCCCCTCATGCTACATGTGGCATTTCCACAAATTTCCTGGGGCGCAAATCTGGCACGGCCGACGATCGTGCCCACCTTCAAATCGTCAGGAAGCGACGCATCCAATGTGGCCGGCAGTGTGAAATCCGCTCCGGGGAGCGTACCCGCCCTCAAGTCACGAGGAAGCGACGCATTCAATGTGGCCGGCAGTGTGTAATCCGCTTTGGCCATTGTCGGAAATGACAGCGCGGCGATCAAGCCAATGATACAGCTACGCGAATGCAGCCCTCGAAACGCGTAGCGCCCAGCCGTCTCAACCACCGCTTCCGGCCCCGACTCCACGATCCGGCCGATACGCGAAAACCTCACCGTGAGTATCGAACCGCCCGTTATCCTTGACATTCCTCGCAACGTCATTCTTTTCAATTTCATAAAATAGTCTTTCTAAGAAAACGGATCGGCAATCGTCGAGTCCAACTGGACGACGCATCCAGCAACCACCGCCGGCAAGGCGATGGCACCGATCGAATCGATCGACACCATTCGCCGAATTCGGGCGTCTCTGGAATCAGCTTGGTGCCTCGCACGTGCCGTCAATACGACGGACCCCGCGCTTCGCGTCACGCCCCTCGATGACCGGCAATGCGTACTTGACCGAACAACGCGCATCACCCTCGTCGTTCCAGCGCACTGTGAGCGTTCCCTTCTCATCGAGTCCGCGCGCGAAGATTCGGCTCGCCTGCCCCACCACGCCAACTTCCTTCCCTTGTTCATTCAGCACCGCGGCGCCGAACGGCAGTGGCGTGCCGTCTGCATGCCGTGCATCGATGACGGCCGACTTCCCCGACACGGTCGGGAATTCGAGCATCGGCACAGCACCGGCTCGCGGTGCGACCATCTGTGTCGTCATCTTCAGTTCGACGTCCGTCGACAACCCCTGTGGATCGAGTTCGACCGAGTTCATCGAATACGGCGTCAGGAATGGAACAATCGCGTAGCCGCGCCAATCGACTCGCGCACCCGGTGCATTCATCACACGCGCGCCAGCCGCATCGGGCGCCTTGACGATCCCGAAGGTTTCCGACAACGGTTGACCCAGCGTCACCCCGCCAGGGTGCGCGACCACCGCGCCGCGAAGGCCGAGCGAGCCCTGCTGATAGCCCGACCCGGCACCGGCCGTCGCGGAGACTTCCGCATACCTTGCGCGATACACGACGCTGCCGCTGCCGTCGCTGCTTGCCCGGCTGCTGCCGGACCAATGGTTTGCGGTCGCGCTATAGGAAAGCGCGCTGTCACGCCCCGCGGAGCCGGACACCGTCGCGAGCATCTGATTCTGACCGTTCGTGTCGTGCGAGAAGCTCGTCGTTGCAGTCATCGGCGACTTCCTGCCGAGCGGAATCGTCGCGCTCACGTAGTACCGTGTGTCGCTCCGGCCCATGCTGTTCTGCTGCCGTTGCACGGAGAGGCCGTACGTGATCCGGCCGAACGAGTTCGAATACGACGCGGCATACGTCACGTCCGAACCGCTCCGGTTCCAGTAGTTCGTCGCGGAAACGGTCAGCCCAAGCTGGCCGCCCCGCTCGCCGAGCCGCTGGTTCAGCGTCACCGACGCACGGCTTCGTTGCCGCGCGACCGCGTCGATCGAGCCCTGGTTCGCGACTCTCTCGCGCACCAGCATCGCATCGTTGAGCCCGAAATAGCCGCTTGTCGAGTAACGGTACGCAGCCACCGTCACGTCAGTCTGCGTCTTTGTGATCGATTTCGCATAGCTGATCCGCGCACTGGTGCCGCTGAAACGCTTGACACCCGGCACCGCGGTGTTCGCCTGCGTGACGTCGATACCGAATGCACCATACGGCGTATTGAACGCGCTACCGAGCATCACCGACAGGTAGCCCTGCGCAAGCGTGGCTCCGCCATATCCGGTCAGCAGGTTCGTGATGCCCTGTTGCCACGTACCCTGCATGAACAGCGGATTGCGGTCGCTTTGTGTGTCACGCACCGTGCCCGTGACGAAGCTGTAACGGTGGACGCCGGGCCGCAGCGACAATGGCACCGCCGCATACGGCACGCTGAACTGATGCACCGAACCGTCGGCTTCCGTCACCGACACCTTCAGGTCGCCACCGTAGCCGGTTGCGTAAAGGTCGTCGATCTCGAACGCCCCGGGCGCGACCGTCGTTTCATATATCGTCACACCGTTCTGGCGGATCGTCACGTGTGCGTTGCTGTTCGCGACGCCACGCACGACCGGCGCATATCCGCGCATTGAATCCGGCAGCATCCGGTCATCGGAGGCGAGCTGCACGCCGCGAAACTGCGTCGAATCGAACAGGTCACCCGATGTGTATGATTCGCCGACGGTCAGTTGCGACTTGATGCTGGGCAGATCGCGACGCACATAGGTTGCGATGTCCTGGTACTGGCCACCGCTACCGGTCGCCCAGTTGTATGCCCCGTCGTGGCGGAAATGCCATTTTCCCGCATTGACGCCCGCGCTCAGGCCGACATACCCCTGCGTGATCGTCGGGCCGCCGCTGGCGCGGTTCGTGTATAGGTTCGCGCTGTAGTTCAGCATCCCGGCCGTCACGCCGGAATCCCAGCGCTCCGCGCCCACATAGCCGCGCGGGCTACGCCGCAGCGCGGTTTGCGGGATACTCAGACGCATACGCTGATCGTCGAATGCGAACACGACCGTGGCGTCGGGAATCGCATCGGGCAGCTCGATGCACGCATGCGCTTCGCGCAGCTGCGCGAGCACGCCCGCGGGCAGCCGTTCCACGTCGACGCCGATGGCTTGCAGCAGCTCGTCGTCGAAACACGGCTGCGCATCGGCGGATCGGGTCGACGCGCGGAACGGGATCTGCGCGCTCGTGACGAGGTTCTCGTTGGCGTACACGTCAACGCTGTACGTCCCCGGCAGAACGACGTTGCCTTTCTCGAAGCGGGACAAGTCTGCCTGGCGGCCTCCGTTGTTCTTGAGGAAGCCACTGTCGAACTCAACGCTCGCCACCTGCGTTGCCACATCCTGCGAATTGGACACCCCATCCGATTCAACCTGCATGCCGCTGGCATTCACGTGCCAGCCCGCGACTGCCGACAACACCATCGAATAGAGTACGTTCAGGCGCGGCATGCGACTCAGGTCAACGCCACGGTGGAACAGCGAATTCATGTTTCACCTGTATTTATTTCGGCATGCGAATTGAATGGCAAATGACTTGCCGAATTTGGTTTCGATTTCGAGTGGAATGACCGCGCGCAACTAGCGCCCTTACCCGCTCGCTATCACGTCACGGGCCGGACCTTGGCAGCCGGAGCCCGCGCGTCACGCATGCGCACCGCCGAGCGTGCGGCTGAATCAGTCGCGTGCGGCACCGCCGACGCGAGCCTTCTTGGCGGACCTGATCGTCCCCCAGTCGTCGATCAGACTGTACTCGACCATGGCATCCGCTGCCGGAGCGGTAGCGAGCCCGGGAATCGCAAATCTGGCGGAATCCATCGGCCGGACATAACCCGGCTTCAGCTCGTACTTCTGGCCATTTGTTTCAAGCTCGACGACGCCGAGATTGACGACGTACGAGCCCGGATTCGACGCCTTCAATTCGAAGCCATGCCCGTCATCTTTCGGCTCGATCGTCCAGCGCAATTGCTCGGCGGCCGCATCGACGGAACCGGACAATCCGCTCGGACGGTACATCACCTTGATACGCGACCGGAATGCGAGCTGAATCTTGTTCGCAGCATCGTCGCCGCTCGCCTTCGGCGGCACTTCCAGCACGTTGAGCCAGAACAACGATTCCCGATCCACGGGAAGCGGTTCCTGCGTGTAAATCATCCGCAACGTTTGCCCTTTGCCGGGCTCAAGGCGGAACATTGATGGCGTCAGCACAAACGGCACGGCGATCTGCTCTGGCGCCTGTTTTTCATTGCCAGTGTCGATCCATGCTTGTACGAGAGCAGGCGCGTTGCCGTCGTTCAACAGCCGGACAGTGACTTCACGGCTGTCTCCCGGAAAGATCACACGCGTTCCGGTGATCACCACGCTGGCATGCAGGCACGGCGCCCACAAGGCCGCACACAGGGCGAGCACGGCCGCTGGTTTCGGTATCTTCCAGATCATCCGTTTCCCCGTTCAACGAGTCTGATTCAGGCAGCCGCTCCGCGCGGAGGCACCTGAAGCAGGGAATATGCAGTTGGGAAGCCGCCCGACATGGCAGTCGGGCGGCTGGTTCGATTACTGGTAGTCCAGCGAGTATTGAATGCGCGAATTCGCAGTACCAGCCGCTGCCTTGCCGGTCGCGTAGTACTCGGCGTAGTAGTTCAGCGTTGCACCGCCATCCTTCAGCGCGACGACCTGCGAGCCCTGCTGGGCACCGGCAACGCCAGCCTTGATCGGCTTCTGCGAGTCGTTCAGCAGGTTGATCTGAACGTTCGTCGCAACCGGGTCAGTGCCCGACTTGACGAGATTCAGTCGGCCACTCGCCGTATCGACCGTGTCACCCGCTTCAAACACAGTCGACACCTTCGTTGAATCGCCCGTACAGCCGCTCAGCTGGATCGAAAACGGTGTGCGGCCTGCCACGTCGCCCGAATTTGCGAGCGAGCTCGCCGACACGCCGGGCAGCTTGACCGTCAAATTCTTGTTGCCGGTTGCGCCGCCGCCCGCGCCGATCGTGCAGGTTGTCGACAACACCTTGCCGTTGAATGAGATTTCGCCGTCGGCGGCCATTGCAGGAGCCGTTGCCGCGACGAAAGCCAGCATTGCCGCGCCGCGTACGATACGGCCGATTTCCATTTTCTTGTTCATGATCTCTAATCCAATGATTCAGACTGCTGTTAAAAAAGCCGACTTCTGGATAAATAAATTTCCACGACCAACGATTTGAGATCGTCAGCCACACAATAATCCTTAATCCATAATATTGCGATATAACCCCCTCTAACTTAAAAGCGAACGCCCACCCACAAATACATGAGGCGCCAAGAGATCAAATTCCAAATCACTGGATTTCGAATCGACTCGCGCTTCCGTCATCGATCAGATCGAGACACGTCGCGCAACGGATCAACTCGACGTCGTTTTCCACGCCCAACTTCTTCATCGCGTTGATCTTCTGCGCACTGATCGTTTGCTTTCCTTTCTTCAGTCGCCCTGCGATCTGCGTGATTGTCATTCCGGACAGATAAAGCCGGATAACCTCGATTTCGCGCGGCGACAACGTTGACGCGCGCTTGTTATCGCCGCTACCGACTAATTCGAGCGAACGCTTGATCAGTGGCGACAGATAGTTTCCGCAACCGAAGCAGGAATGAATAGCAGTGACGATATGGCCGGTGTCGTCGAACTTGCTGACGACGCTTGACACGCCGCGATCGAGAATAGACCGGATGATCACAGGATTCTCGTGCGAGACCAATGCAACAACCCCAACCTTCGGATAATTGCGCCGCAGATAGCCAAGCAGTGCGAGCCCTTCCATTTTCCCCTCGCCGCGCATCGCATAATCCACCAAAGCGACGTCACAATGCATGCGAGACATTGACTCGATTAGACTATCTGCAGTTCTGCACACATTGATGAGATCGATAGCATTTGTATTTCTAGCGATGCACTCCATGCCCGCAAGAGTCAATGGCCTGTCGTTGGCAAAAATAGTTCTTACCCCGAATTTTTTCATTCCAAATAGACACCCACTCTCGAAGTACCGCCATCCATCGCGGACACTAAAACCTGAATTTCTCGACTGCGAACGGAAAACGAGATTACTTGGAAGATAGTTTACGAATGGCCTCCAGATTCGAATATGGGACGAATGCTTGATCTCGGACGCGCCCGATAGGAACCGTCCTATATTTGACTGAATTTGACATTGCGCCCTGGCCTGCCCGTCGGCTGGTACACAAGCCGGCACTCCGCACCCGTAGGTCGGTCGAACCGTCTTCGAGCAATGAGATAGAACGGGGCTTGGACACTTTCGGCGAGTCGCGTCTGCTCTCGCTTTTTGCGTGAACGCATTTGCCCGGGAAGCACCGTCCGGGGCGGAGACCTTCGTCAGGACACGTGAGGCCCTTGATTCCCTTGATGGATCAAGGGACTTTTCTTTTTCTCGCCGCGGTGTCCCGCATCCAGCGTCACGGATGCCGGATGTAATCCACCAACGCCCTCGTATATTCGTCCGGCTGCCGATCAAGCAGACTCACCACGATCGCCACCGCGAACCCCGCCGGCACGCCGAACACGCCTGAACTGATCGGCTCGATCCCGAACCACGTCCGCCCGGCGAACCCCGTCAGCTGCGTGAAGTACGGGTACGTCGAAACGATGTAGTACACGCACACCGCGAGCCCCGTCAGCATCCCGGCGATCGCCCCGCGCGTCGTCGTGCGCTTCCAGAACACCCCGAGCACCAGCACCGGAAAGAAGCTCGACGCCGCAAGCGAAAACGCCGCCCCGACCAGAAACAGAATCTTCCCCGTATTGAGCGACGCGACATACGACGCGAACAGCGCGACACCAAGCAGCAAGACCTTCGAGATCGTCACGCGCCGCTGGCTCGACGCATCCGGCGCGACCATGCAGTAATAGACGTCGTGCGACAACGCATTCGCGATCGTCAGCAGCAACCCGTCCGCGGTCGACAGCGCCGCGGCCAGCGCACCGGCCGCGATCAGCCCCGACACGACATACGGCAGCCCCGCAATCTCCGGCGCAGCCAGCACGACCATGTCCGGCTGCATCTGGATTTCCGACCAGTGCACGATGCCGTCGCGAATCACCTCGACGACGCTGATCAGATCCGGTTCGAAGTGGTGCCACTGCGTGACCCACGCGGGCAGCTCGGCGATCGGCCGCCCGACGAGGCTGGTGAGAATCTCGTACTTGATCATCACCGCGAGCACCGGCACGCTCAGGTAGAACAGCGCGATGAAGAACAGCGTCCAGCCGACCGAACGCCGGGCCGATGCGACCGACGTCGTCGTGTTGTAGCGCGTGAGGATATGCGGCAGGCTCGCGGTGCCGAGCGACAGGCACAGCAGCAGCGCGAGGAAATTCCGCTCGCGCGGCTTGCGGTCGTCGTCGTTCGCCGCGGGAAACGGCTCGTGCATCGGTACGGGTGGCTCGGCGCGTGCCAGCAGATCGTCGCGCGCCTGGGTCCATGTCACGCGCGCAGCCGTCGGGTCACGCGGGAAGTCGGCCAGCTCACGCTCGCGCTGATTGATCTCGCGCAGCGGCCCGTTGTGGCGCCGCAAGTCCGCAAGCTGCTCGACGAGTTGCCGGCGAGCGTCCGCATACGATGCGGGCAAGCGATCGAGCTGTGCCTGCACGACCGCGGCCTGCCGGCGATACGCATCGCGCACCTGCTGCTCCTCGGCCGCGTCGCGCAGTTGCGCCTCGCGCGCCGCCACGCGTTCCATCAGCTTGCCGTAATTGAATTGGGGCACCGGTCCGAGGCCGTTCTTCATCGCGATCAGCGACACGGGAATCAGGATCGCGCTGATCAGGATGATGTACTGCGCGACTTGCGTCCACGTGACCGCGCGCATCCCGCCGAGAAACGAGCACACGAGAATGCCCGCGAGCCCGCAGAAGATCCCGATCGCGAAGTCGACGCCGATGAAGCGCGTCGCAATCAACCCGATCCCCTGAATCTGTGCGACCAGATAGACGAACGAGCACAGGATCGCGGCGCCGGCCGCGAGCGCGCGCACGGCGGTGCTGGAAAAGCGCGTGCCGAGGAAATCGGGAATCGTGTAGCGCGCGAGCTTGCGCACGTACGGCGCGAGCAGGAACGCGACGAGGCAGAATCCGCCCGTCCACCCCATCACGTACGCGAGCGCATCGTAGCCGGTTGCGTAGAGCGAGCCGGCGAGACCGATGAACGACGCCGCCGACAGCCAGTCGGCCGCCGTCGCCATCCCGTTGAACGCGGACGGCACGCGCCGCCCGGCCACGTAGTATTCGACGAGATCGGACGTGCGCGACAGCAGCCCGATCACCGCATACACGGCAATCGGCACGAACAGGAACACGTAGCCGATCCACACGCCTGAGCCGGTCGCGCGCTCGATCCGCCACAGCAGCAGCACGAACCCGAGAAAGCCGAGCGTGTAGAGCGCGTACGCGCGAATCAGTCGATGCGTCAGCATGGATCAGCGGGCATGGTGCGCATTGTCCGCGTGCGCCGCATGTTCATCGTACGCGCGCCGCAGCAGGCGGTCCGCGCGCTGCATCAGGCCGATGTAGACGACGATCAGCACGAGATACACGAGAATCGCGCCCTGCGCGCCGACATAGAACGGCAGGCTGAAACCGGCGAAGCGGATGCCGGCGAGCGCGGGCGCGAAGAACGGCACGACGAACGACACCGTGAAGCCGATCGCCATCAGCACCACGATCAGCACGACGTTGAAACGCCAATAGCGCGCATGGGCACGCGCGAGCGGCTCGGGAACGGGCGGCGGCGCGGCAGGCGCCGGACGGGACGGAACGGTCATGCCGTTATTTAGCAAAAAGCCCCTGCGCGGGCAATCGGGATTGCCGCGCAGGGGCTCGTGCGCGCAACGTGCGCAACAGGCGCGATCAGCGCACTTCGGCGAGCTGCTCGAGGATCGCCGGATTCTCGAGCGTGGACGTGTCCTGCGTGATCGCCTCG
>NZ_JBSAXF010000039.1:0-47283 GCF_053427845.1 Burkholderia sp. AW49-1
AGTGGACGAACTGTTTCCGATCGCCGAAGTGCTGCAGTACCTCGGCTTCGCCGACGTGCGCGAAGGTGACGTGTTCCTCACGCCGCCCGCGCGCGTGTTCGCGGAATTCGGCACGCAGGAGCGCAAGTTGATGTTCGCGGATCATCTGTTGAAGCACGTGCCGCTCGCCGCGCGAATCAGGAAGGTGTTGAACGAGCGCCCCGGCCATCGCGCGCCGCGCGTGCGTTTCGAGCAGGAGCTCGAGGATTTCCTGTCGGACGGCGCGGCCGAGGAAACGCTCGACGCGGTGATCGACTGGGGGCGTTACGGCGAAGTCTTCTCGTACAACGACAAGACGGAAGTGTTCAGTCTCGAGGATGTCGAAAGCTGATTCCAATGCCCGAAGACGGGGACGTGGGCTGCCTCCGGCTTAGATTCGGAGCGGTTCCTGCTTCGCATCGCGTACGTCCGGGCGAACTGCCCGGGCGTCGAATGTCCAGACGCGCGCGCCGTCTGCGCGCTGGGCTCGTGTCGTACCGCCATTGCGTGACTCACGGGGAAACAGCGATATCGCCTTGCCTCGGCATTCATCAGAAAGCCGCCGGTCTACGCTTTGCGGAATCACTTCTTCATTGCGAGGTGACTCAATGCCCGCGCCAGAACACATCCCCCCTCACTCCGGCAAATCCCACTGATTCCCATCCTGCCCGTTCCCACCCGTACTAAGCCGCTCGATCTTCTCCATCCGCTGCCGCGCCAGTTCGGGAAGCCGGTTCGTCACGCCGATCACCAGCGCTTCGGCGAGCGCGAGCGCCGGCACATTGGTCTGCAGCATCGCGAACGGACGCCCCTGGATCCGCAGCACGGTCTCGGCGAATGCGCTGATCGGCGAGCGCCATTCGTCGGTGATCAGCAGTACCCGCGCGCCGAGCTGGTGCGCGGCCTGGGCGAAGCGGATGCTGTCTTTCTGATAGCGGCGAAAATCGAAAATGACGAGCACGTCGCCGGGCCCCATGTCAGTCAGCGAGACCGATGCGAGATTCACGTTCGGCTCGACGTACTGCACGTGCGGGCGCGCATACGCGAGCGTGAAGGAAAACAGCGATGCGAGCGGGGCGGTATAACGCCCGCCGCCGCAGAACACGCGGATATCCGGATCGGCCAGCAGCGTCACCGCATCGTCGAACGCTGCCGCATCGAGTCCTTCGATCGTGGTGGCGAGCGATTGCGAAAGCCGCTGGAAGATTGCCGCATGGCTGTCGCGCATTCCCGATTCCGAGTGGAACGCGTCCATTCGCGCGAGGGGCGAATTCATCGCGGTGTCGATCTCGTCGTGCAGCGCCTGCTGAAACGACGAGTAGTTCGGAAAGCCGATCCGCACGACGAAGCGAAACACGGTCGGGTCGCTGACTTCGGCTTGCTTCGCGAAGCTCGCGATCGGCCCGAGACCGAGGCTCGGATAGCGATCCAGCAGCGCGTGCGCGACCTTCTGTTCCGACGGCGTGAAGCTATCCATCTGGGATAGCAGCAACGCCCTGATGCTTGTCCCCATCGGGCACTCCGGCTTGCTCGTAGCTGAATGAATGACAAACGGCAGACATGCGTCTGCCGGCGACTCCATGCATGTTAGCCGATCGACGGGCCGCAAACCGCGTGACGCCACAGATTAGAGGGACGTATCACCGGGGCGTCGATGATTCATATATGTAATAAAACGAACATTTGGGGCGATCGAGTACCGCGTCGTCGCGCGCAAAAATTGAGTGATAACCCTAGGTTTTGAGATGAAAATGTCGGTGCTATGATCGCGGCCTCTTCGAAATGTATTGTTCATTACATTTCGGGTCAACAGGTCGGCTGGCCCTTGGGACCAGTCGCGCACCCCGGCAAGGCCCGGTCATTCGTCTGGAGGATTCCGTCATGAGGCGGCTCGTCGTACTCACCCTGTTGTCGGCCCTGAGCGCAGGCGCGCTCGCCGCTTCGGAACCCGCGGTGGAAGCGAAGAACGGCATGGTCGTGTCGTCGCAGCACTTCGCGTCGCAGATCGGCGTCGACATCCTGAAGGAAGGCGGCAACGCGGTGGACGCCGCCGTCGCGGTCGGCTACGCGCAAGCGGTGACCAATCCGTGCTGCGGCAACATCGGCGGCGGCGGGTTCATGACCCTGCACCTGGCGGACGGCCGCGACCGCTTCATCAACTTCCGCGAGACCGCGCCGGCCGCGGCGTCCGCGAACATGTATCTCGATGCGAACGGCAACGTCATTCCGGACGACAGCCTGTACGGCTATCGCGCGGTCGGTGTGCCGGGCACGGTCGCGGGTCTCGACCTCGCGCAGCGCAAGTACGGCAAGCTGACGCGTCGGCAGGTGATGGCACCGGCGATCCGGCTCGCGCGCGACGGCTTCGTGCTGACGCGCGGCGATACGGACATCCTCGACACGACGATCGACCGTTTCAAGAAGGACCCGGAAGCGGCGCGCATCTTCCTGCGCCCGGATGGCACACCGCTGCAGCCGGGCGACCGCCTGGTGCAGAAGGACCTGGCGCGCACGCTCGAGCGCATCGCGGAGCAGGGCCCCGACGCGTTCTATCACGGCGAGATTCCGAAGATCGTCGAAGCGGCCGCGAAGCGCGGCGGCGGGCTGATCACGGCGGCCGACTTCGCGTCGTATCGTGCGCAGGACATGGCGCCGCTGACCTGCACGTATCGCGGCTACGAGTTCGTGTCGGCGCCGCCGCCGAGCTCGGGCGGCGTGACGATGTGCGAGACGCTGAACGTCCTCGAAGGGTATGACCTGCGCAAGTTCGGCTACCAGTCGGCTTCGGTGGTCCACTACATGACCGAGGCGATGCGTCACGCGTACGAGGATCGCAACACGCTGCTGGGCGATCCGAACTTCATCGACAATCCGGTCGCGAAGCTGACGAGCAAGGAGTATGCGGCCGAGATCCGCAAGCAGATCAGCGGCGACACGGCAACGGCGTCGGTCGACGTGCAGCCGGGTGTCGGCGTGCACGAAAAGCCGGAGACGACCCACTATTCGATCATCGACCGCGACGGTAACGCCGTGTCGACCACGTACACGGTCAACGGCCGCTTCGGCGCCGTGGTGATCGCGCCGGGTACGGGCTTCTTCCTGAACGACGAAATGGACGACTTCACGGTCAAGGTCGGCGCGCAGAACCTGTTCGGCCTCGTGCAGGGCACGCGCAACTCGATCGCACCTGGCAAGCGTCCGCTGTCGTCGATGGCGCCGACGATCGTGAAGAAGGACGGCAAGGTGTTCATGGTGGTCGGGTCGCCGGGCGGCTCGCGCATCATCACGATCACGTTGCAGACCGTGCTGAACGTGATCGACTACGGAATGACGCCGCAGGATGCGGTCGGGGCGCCGCGCATCCATCATCAATGGCTGCCGGACCAGGTCTATTACGAAACCCGCGGCCTGTCGCCCGACACGCTCGCAATCCTGCGCAACATGGGCTACAAGATGGTCGAGCAGACGCCGTGGGGCGCAGCGGAGCTGATCTTGGTCGGCCTGCCCGGCACCGAGGCGGCGAGCCGTCAGAGTTCCGGTAACGACTCGTCGGTGTCCGGTAACGTGCGCGTCGGCTACATCTACGGCGTCAACGATCCGCGCCGGCCGGCCGGTTCGGCGATCGGCTACTGACCTGAGCGGATGAGATTCGATTTGATTGCATCAAGCTGAACGGTTGCCCCGGCGTTCGCCCTCGCGCGAGCGCCGCGGCAGCGACAGCGCGTCCGTTCGCGGACGTTCGCAGTATCGAGCGTGGCGGGTGCCCGGAGTCCCGGGCCCGCCTTGCTCGCAACGTGCGCCGTGGCACGGCATCGGCGCGCGTATTTTTTCTTTCACTCCTGCACCTTGCGTCGAGTTCCGTTATGAACAAACGAATGTCTGCGGCAGTCTGGATCCTGCTCGCGATGGCGGCCGGCATCTTCATCGGCTACATGATCTACACGCAGTTTCCCGACAAGCAGGCGGCGACCGAAATCGCCGGCTACATCTCCCTCGTGTCCGACGTGTTCCTGCGGCTGATCAAGATGGTGATCGGCCCGCTGGTGTTCTCCACGCTCGTCGTCGGCATCGCGCACATGGGCGACGCGTCGTCGGTGGGGCGCGTGTTCGTGAAGGCGTTCGGCTGGTTCGTTACCGCGTCGCTGATCTCGCTGCTGCTCGGGCTGTTCATGGCGAACCTGCTGCGCCCCGGTGAGAATCTCGGTCTGCCGCTGCCGGACATCGGCGCATCCGCGCATCTCGCGACGTCCAAATTCACGCTGAAGGATTTCGTCAGCCACATGGTGCCGAAGTCGATCGCCGAGGCGATGGCGAACAATGAGATCCTGCAGATCGTCGTGTTCTCGATGTTCTTCGGCGTCGCGCTGTCGGCGCTCGGCGAGCGCGGCAAGATCCTCGTGGCCGCGATCGACCAGCTGTCGCACGTGATGCTCAAGATCACCGGCTACGTGATGAAGCTCGCGCCGCTCGCGGTGCTGGCCGCGATGGCCGCGACGGTCGCGGTCAACGGGCTGTCGGTGTTGCTGAAGTTCGCGGTATTCATGGGCGACTTCTACGTCAGCCTGTTCCTGCTGTGGAGCACGCTGGTGATCGCAGGCCTGCTGTTCCTCGGCCGCCGCGTATTCAAGCTGCTCGTGCTGATCAAGGAAGCGTTCATGCTGTCGTTCGCGACCGCGAGCTCCGAAGCCGCGTATCCGAAGATCCTCGACGCGCTCGACCGTTTCGGCGTGCGACGCAAGATCTCGAGCTTCGTGATGCCGATGGGCTATTCGTTCAACCTCGACGGCTCGATGATGTACTGCACGTTCGCGTCGCTGTTCATCGCGCAGGCGTACAACATTCACCTGTCCCTCGGCACGCAGATCACGATGCTCCTGGTCCTGATGCTGACGTCGAAGGGGATGGCCGGCGTGCCGCGCGCATCGCTCGTCGTGATCGCGGCGACGCTGCACCAGTTCGATATCCCGGAAGCGGGGTTGCTGCTGATCCTCGGCGTCGACACGTTCCTCGACATGGGCCGCTCGGCCACCAATGCGGTCGGCAATTCGATCGCCAGCGCGGTGGTCGCGAAGTGGGAAGGCGAGCTGATGTCGGAGTCCGAAGCGCTGGCGCATGCCGCGCATCTCGATGCTGAACTGGAACGGCAGAACAGCGAACCGGCCTATGGTGCCGGCCAGGCGACGTCCGTTTAAGCGGCACACGCCTCGTCGATGAACGCCGCCAGCACCATCGCGGCGGCGTTGCCCGGCGCCGAGCCGAGCAGTTGCGGCGCATACACGCTGTCGCCGGGCACGATCGGCCGCCCCGACAGCGCACAGGCGCCGTGCTTGCGCGTCGTGAACAGCCGCCACTTCTGATAACCGTAGTGGCCGGTGCACGCGTCGCGCCACGAAATCATCACGGTGTCGGCCGTGGGACGCTCGAGCACGCTGATCGTCGGCTGGCTCGTCGCGTCCCACGACGGCAGGCGATCGCGCGTGATGCTGCGTCGTCGCGGTGCGGCCCATGAGACGGACGGCATGTCGAAGCTGCCGATCGCGGCAACCATCTTGGGCCAGGCTACTGCACTGTTGCTCATCTTTGTTTCCCTCGAAACGTTACGCGATGCCGCGACATGCGGCATCACGACAGGCGGATGCGCGGCTGCACGCAGCCGTTGATCCGTTCGGCGATCCACAGCAGCGTCGCCTTGGAAAATCCGTGCAGCGCCTGCTGGTGGCACCGATACAGCATCAGATGGCTGAATTGCGCGAAGCGCCCCTGAATGAAGCCGCCGCGAAAGAACCCGAATTGCCCGAGTGTGCCGAACGCGTCGTAGTCGCTGATCGACACGAGCGCGCCGAAGTCGTGGAACGCGAACGGCGGCAGCGTTTTGCCGTCGAGCCATGCGGGCAAGTGTTTCGCGAGATGCTCGGCCTGCTGGGCCGCGACCTGCGCGGTGGGTGGCAGAGGCCGTTCGTGGCCGTCGGGCTGCAGGCTCGCGCAATCGCCGATCGCGAACACGTTCTCGTCGGCCGTGGCCTGCAACGTGGGCCCGACCAGGATCTGGTTCGCGCGGTTGGTGTCGAGCCCGCCCAGCGCCTGCATGAAATCGGGCGCCTTCACGCCGGCCGCCCACACCATCAGATCTGCTTCGGCATACGAACCGTTGCCATGGTGAAAGCCGTTTGCATCGGCCGCCGTCACGCGCGTCGACGTCAGCACGTGAAAGCCGATCTGCTCGAGCCGCCGCTGCGCCGACGCGGAAATCCGTGGCGGAAACGCGGCGAGGATGCGCGGGCCGCTTTCGAGTAGCGTCAGCCGCAGCCGTTCACGCACCGTCTCGTCGCCATACGCCTGCGCCACTTCCAGCAGCCGGCTCAGTTCCGCTGCCAGCTCCACGCCCGTCGCGCCCGCACCGACGATCGCGACGCGAAACGGCTCGTCGCGCGCGATGCTGCGAAACACGCGCATCCGCAACGCTTCGTTGAAAGTTTCGGCCTGCTGTTGGCTGTCGATGAAGTAGCAGTGCTCGCGCACGCCCGGCACGCCGAAATCGTTGGCCTGGCTGCCGAGCGCGAGGATCAGCACGTCGTATTCGAGTTCGCGCGCGTCGACCACCCGCTCGCCGTCCTGCGAGCGGATCTCGCCGAACTGCACGCGGCGGCGCGCACGATCGAGCCCCGTCAGTTCGCCGGGCTGGTACGTGTAGCCGTGATCGCGCGCATGGGCAAGGAAGATCACCTGCTGTTGCTGCACGTCGCGCGTGCCGGCCGCGATCGTGTGCAGCATCGGCTTCCAGACGTGGGTCGGGCTGCGGTCGACGACAGTGACCTGAGCGCGCCCGGTGCGGCCGAGACGTTCGCCGAGGCGGGTCGCGAGCTGCAATCCGGCGATGCCGCCGCCGACGATCACGATGCGAGTAGGGGTTGTCATGAATAAATCATCACGTGATGAATAATGTATGATCCTAGCGCTTCCCGGCTTCGCGTGTCAACGGAGCGGGGCAGGCAGCCTGGTTCCGGCGATGTGGAACCGGGTCCCAACACGGGCATTCGATTCATTCAACGGGAGCAGGAAAACGTGGCTGAAGTCACTGAGCGCGCGCCATCGAAGCGGCGTACGCGCGGGCGGCCGCTGGCGGAGGCGTCCGTCGGTCCGGACGTGATATTGCGCGCCGCGCGTCGTACATTCGCGAAGCGCGGCTACGATGCGACGAGCGTGCGCGAGGTCGCGCGCGAGCTGGGCATCGATGCGGCGCTGATCGCTCACCATTTCGGCACGAAGGAAACGTTGTGGCTGGCTGTCGTCGAGCAGATCGTCGACCTGGCCGAGCCGCTATTTGATGCGTTGCGCGCGCTGCGCACGTCGCCATTGCCGCATCGCGAGCGCGTGCGGCGCGCGATCGAGCTGTGCGTCGATCACGAATTCGAGGAGCCGGACATCGGTATGTTCTTCTCGACGGCGGCGACCGAGGAGGGCGGGCGGCTCGACTGCCTGCAGCAGCGGATCGTGCGTCCGTATCACGATGCAATGTTTCCGTTGCTGGCCGACGCGGTCGAGGCCGGCGAGATCCGCCCGGTCGATCCGAACGTGCTGTTCTTCATGATCGCGAGCGCGGTCGGCACGACGGTGTCGTACAGCCACATGATGCTGGAGTTCACGTCGCTGCCCACGCGGCGGGATGCGTTCCGGCAGGCCGTGCTCGACGTCGCGCTCAGCATCCTGCGCGTCTGAGCGCCGCGCACACGACGCGCGCGATCACGTTGCCGCCACCAGCCGCAGTGCGTCGACCGCGTGCCGCTCGCTATCGCGCAACGCGTCGACGAGCGGCGACGGCGTCCGGTAGGCGATCGCCAGTTCGTATGCGAGCGGGCTGCCTGCGCCATTCAGTTCGCGTAACGTAATGCCTTGCGGATGCATCGGCACGAACAGCCGCGGCATCAGCGCGACGCCGATGCCGCCCGCGACGAGTCCGGCCGTCGTCTGCATCTGGCGCGGCTGCTGGATCACGCGCGGCGCGAAGCCGGCCTGCGCGCATGCCGTCACGATTCGCGCGTGCATGCCGGGCCCGTGATGCGCGGCAAACAACACCCACGGTCGGCCCGCGCGCGTCGTTCGTCACGGGCGCGACGATCGCGGTGAACGGCGGCTGGCGGGTCGGGTGATGCGTGGAGCCGGCGCGGCGACGGGCATTGCGCCGGCTGCCCGCGTCAGTCGAGATCGGGCGGCGCGTCACCGTGCCAGCGCCGCGCGCCGGGCCCGTTGCGGCCCGCGCGGTCCTCGGGATTGGTCAGCTTGCAGCGCTTCAGCGACAGGCAGCCGCAACCGATGCATTCGTCGAGGTTGATGTAGAGCCGCTGCAGTTCCTCGATCCGGTTCGCGACGCGCTGCTTCCAGCCGCGCGACAGCCGCTGCCAGTCCTTGTTGGTCGGCGCGGTGTCTTCCGGCAGGCTCACGAGCTGTTCGGCGATCTCGTCGAGCGAATAGCCGATCTTCTGCGCGAACACGATGAATGCAATCAGTCGCAGCACCGCGCGCGAATAGTGACGATGGCTCGAGCCGTTGCGGTGCGATTTGATAAGCCCGCGCTTCTCGTAGAAGCGCAACGTCGACGCCGGCACGCCGCTGCGCGCGGCCACTTCGCGGATCGACATCAGCGGCCATTGCGGGGTTTCGTCGATACCCATGACGCCCTCCTGGAAAGCTTGACTTGAAGTTAACTTCAACTTTTATGCTACGCGGCAGTTTAACCCGTCGCGAGGCATCATGCTCTTCTTGTCCCTACGCAGGACGTCGCCTTTGGGCGCGGCCTGCGCATTGCTGCTGGCGTTGTCGGGCTGTCACGACGGCAAAGGCGAATCGTCGGCCCATCCTCTGCCCGAAGTCGGCGTGACGACCGTCGCGCCGCGCACGATCCGCCTCGCGGACGAATTCAACGGACGCGTCGAAGCGGTCGACGCGGTCGAGCTGCGGCCACGCGTGAGCGGCTATCTGCAGCGCATCGCGTACAAGGAGGGCGACCTCGTCGCGCAGGGCGCGGTGCTGTTCGAGATCGATCCACGCCCGTACCGGATCGCGCTCGACCGCGCGAACGCGCAACAGCAGAGGGCGCGCGCGGCCGCGAGCCTCGCCGATGTACAGCTCAAGCGCGTGCGGACGCTGATCGATGCGCATGCAACCTCCGAGGAGGAACTCGACAACGCGCGCGCGACCGCGGAGCAGGCACGCGCCGACCTGCAGGCGGCCGACGCGGCCGTCGCCGAAGCAAAGCTCAATCTCGGCTTTACCGAAGTGCGTGCGCCGATCTCGGGGCGCGTCGGCCGTGCGATCGCGACCGCCGGCAACCTCGCACGCGCGGACGACACGCTGCTGACGACGGTCGTGTCGCAGGATCCCGTCTACGTGTATTTCGACTGCGACGAGCAGAGCTACCTGCGCTACAACGCGCGTCGCGCCGACCCGAAGCACCGGGCGATCGGCGCGGATCCGGTGCGCGTGGGCCTCGCCAACGAGACGGGCTTCCCGCACGCAGGTACCGTCGATTTCCTCGACAACCGGCTCGATCCGCAAACCGGCACGATCCGCGCGCGCGTGCGGCTGCCGAACGCGGATCACACGTTCACGCCGGGCCTCTATGCGCGCGTGCAGCTCGTCAGCGGCCGCGACCAGGATGCGCTGCTCGTCGACGACAAGGCGGTGCTCACCGACCAGGATCGCAAGTACGTCTACGTGATCGGCGCCGGCGACAAGGCACTGCGTCGCGACGTGACGATCGGCCGTGTGCTGGACGGCGAGCGGATCGTCGAAAAGGGACTTCAGTCGGGCGATCGCGTGGTCGTCGACGGCGTGCAGCGGATCTACTATCCGGGTGCACAGGTGAAGCCGAAGGTGCTGCCCGCGCGCGCGGATGCGGGCACCGGCGCCGAGCCGGGCAGCGGTACGCAGGCCGTGGCCGACGCCGGCGCGCCGGCCGCGCAATAACGGGAGACCTGCGATGGATTTCTCCCGATTCTTCATCGACCGGCCGATCTTCGCGGTCGTGCTGTCGATCGTCATCTTCGCGATCGGCCTGATCTCGATCCCGATGCTGCCGGCCGGCGAGTATCCGGAAGTCGTGCCGCCGAGCGTCGTGGTGCGTGCGACGTACCCTGGCGCGAACCCGAAGGAAATCGCCGAATCGGTCGCCGAGCCGCTGGAAGAAGCGATCAACGGCGTCGAAGGGATCATGTACATGAAGTCGGTCGCGGGTTCGGACGGCAGCCTGCAGGTCGTCGTCACGTTCCTGCAGGGCGTCGATCCCGACACGGCCGCCGTGCGCGTGCAGAACCGCGTGAGCCAGGCGCTGTCGCGTCTGCCCGACGAGGTGCGACAGTACGGCGTGACCACGCAGAAGCAGTCGCCGACACCGCTGATGTACGTGAGCCTCTATTCACCGGACAACAGCCGCGATTCGCTGTATCTGCGCAACTACCTGACGTTGAACGTGAAGGACGAGCTGTCGCGCCTGACCGGCATCGGCGACGTCGGCGTGTACGGCTCCGGCGACTATGCGATGCGGCTCTGGCTCGACCCGAACCGGCTGGCATCGCGCGGGCTGACCGCGAGCGACGTGATCGCCGCGGTGCGCGAGCAGAACGTGCAGGTATCGGCCGGCCAGCTGGGCGCGGAGCCAACGCCGAAGAAGAACGACTTCCTCGTGTCGATCAACGTGCGCGGCCGGTTGCGCACGGTGCAGGAATTCGGCGACATCGTGCTGCGCAATGGCGACGACGGCCAGGTCGTCAAGCTGTCCGACGTCGCGCGCATCGAGCTCGGTGCGGGCGACTACACGCTGCGCTCGTATTTCAACGACCGGCATTCGGCCGTGGTCGGCATCTTCCTGTCGCCGGGCGCGAACGCGCTCGACGTTGCGAAGTCCGTGTATGCGAAGCTCGATGAGCTGTCGAAGCGCTTCCCGCCGGGCATCGCGTATCGCCCGGTGTGGGACCCGACCGTGTTCGTGCGCGAATCGATTCGCGCGGTGCAGCACACGCTGATCGAGGCCGTCGTGCTGGTCGTGCTCGTCGTGATCCTGTTCCTGCAGACCTGGCGCGCGTCGATCATTCCGCTCGTCGCAGTGCCGGTGTCGGTGGTCGGCACGTTCGCATGGCTCTACCTGCTCGGCTACTCGATCAATACGCTGACGCTGTTCGGGCTCGTGCTCGCGATCGGGATCGTCGTCGACGATGCGATCGTAGTGGTCGAGAATGTCGAGCGCAACATCGCACAGGGGCTGAGCCCGCGCGACGCCGCGCATCAGGCGATGCGCGAGGTGTCGGGGCCGATCGTCGCGATCGCGCTCGTGCTGTGCGCGGTGTTCGTGCCGATGGCGTTCATGTCGGGCGTGACCGGCCAGTTCTACAAGCAGTTCGCGGTGACGATCGCGATTTCGACGGTGATTTCCGCGGTCAATTCGCTGACGCTGTCGCCCGCGCTCGCCGCGAAGCTGCTGCGCCCGCACGGCGCGCCGAAGGATGCGCTCACACGCGTGCTCGACCATGCATTCGGCTGGCTGTTTCATCCGTTCAACCGCTTCGTCGAGCGCAGTTCCGGTCGCTATCACGGCGTCGTCGCGCGCACGCTGAAGCGGCGCGGTGCGGTGTTCGCGGTCTATGCGGTCCTGCTCGCGGCGACCGCGCTGCTGTTCAACGCGGTGCCGGGCGGCTTCATTCCCGTGCAGGACAAGTTGTATCTGTTCGCCGGCGCGAAATTGCCGGAAGGCGCGTCGCTCGCTCGCACCAGCGCGGTGACCGAGCAGATGACGAAGATCGCGCTCGGCACCGACGGCGTCGAGATGGTGCCGGCATTCGCCGGCCTGAACGCTCTGCAGGGCGTAAACACACCGAACATCACGAACTCGTACGTGATCCTGAAGCCGTTCGACCAGCGTCACCGCAGCGCCGCGCAGATCAACGCGGACCTGAACGCGCGCTTCGCGGCGATCGGCAGCGGCATCACCTATGCGCTGATGCCGCCACCGATCCAGGGCCTCGGCAACGGTTCGGGCTACTCGCTGTACCTCGAGGATCGCGGCGGGCTCGGCTACGGCGAATTGCAGAAGGCGCTGACGGCATTCCAGGCTGCGGTCGCGAAGACGCCGGGGATGAGTTACCCCGTCAGCGCGTACCAGGCGAACATCCCGCAGCTCGAGGTGAAGGTCGACCGCCTGAAGGCGAAGGCGCAGGGTGTCGCGCTGACCGACGTGTTCAACACGCTGCAGGTCTATCTCGGTTCGATGTACGTGAACGACTTCAATGCATTCGGTCGCGTGTACCGCGTGATGGCGCAGGCCGATGCCGGTCACCGGCAGACGGCCGCCGACATCGCGAACCTGCGCACCCGCAACGCGAAGGGCGAGATGGTACCGATCGGCTCGATGGTGACGGTCGAGCCCGCGTACGGGCCGGATCCGGTCGTTCGCTACAACGGCTATCCGGCCGCGGACCTGATCGGCGACGCGGACCCGAAGGCGATGTCGTCGTCGCAGGCGATCGCGAAGCTGCAGCAGATCGCGAAAGACGTGCTGCCGCCGGGCATCACGCTCGAATGGACCGACCTCAGCTACCAGCAGGTCACGCAGAGCAACGCGGCGATCGTCGTGTTTCCGCTCGCGGTGATGCTCGTTTTCCTGGTGCTGGCGTCACTGTACGAAAGCTGGACGTTGCCGCTCGCGGTGATCCTGATCGTGCCGGTGTGCATGTGCGCGGCGCTGTTCGGCGTATGGCTGTCCGGCGGCGACAACAACGTGTTCGTGCAGGTCGGTCTCGTCGTGCTGATGGGTCTCGCGTGCAAGAACGCGATCCTGATCGTCGAGTTCGCGCGCGAGCTCGAAATCCAGGGCAAGGGCGTGATCGAAGCGGCGCTCGAGGCGTGCAGGCTGCGGTTGCGGCCGATCGTGATGACGTCGGTCGCGTTCATCGCGGGCTCGGTGCCGCTGCTGATCGGCAGCGGCGCGGGCAGCGAGGTGCGCGCGGCTACCGGCGTCACAGTGTTCGCGGGGATGCTCGGCGTCACGTTGTTCGGGCTGTTCCTCACGCCCGTGTTCTATGTGGCGATCCGCAAGCTCGCGGGCGGCACGCCGGCCGTGTGGAGCGAACAGCATGGCACCCTCGAAGGAGAAAACCGATGAGCGCCGTTTTTCGTCTTTCCGCGCTCGCGATGTCGGTGACGCTCGCCGCGTGCGCGGTCGGCCCGGATTTCAAACGACCCGACACCGCGGCTGCCGCGCGCTTCGCACGCGACGCGCATCCGGCCACGCAGGATGCGTCGTCGGCGGACGCGTCGGCGGCTGCCGATGCCACGTTCTGGCGCGGCTTCGGCGACCCGGCGCTCACGCAATTGATCGACGCGGCGCTCGCGGCGAACCAGGACCTGCAGGTCGCCGTCTCGCGCTACGACGCATCGAACGCGCTGCTGTCGCAGGCCACGTTCGACCGCTATCCGACGATTACCGCGAGCGGCCGGATCGGCCACCAGCTGATGAGCAAGGACCAGGCGTTCGGCGCGCCGCGCAGCCAGCGCGATACGCCGATCTCCAATGTCGGGATCAACGCGGCGTGGGAACTGGACCTGTTCGGCCGCGTGCGCCGGTCGATCGAGTCACAGCGCGCGGAAACGGCCGCGAGCGCGGCCGACGTGCGCGCGGTGCGTGTCGCGATCGCGGGCGAGGTCGCGAGCACGTACGTGGATCTGCGCGGCTCGCAGGAGCGGCTGCGGATCGCACGCGAGAACGCCGACAACCAGAAGCAGACGCTCGCTCTGATCAATGCGCGCGTCGGCGCGGGACGCGGTTCCGAACTCGATACGGCGCGTGCGCGCGCGCAGTACGAATCGACGACATCGCGCATCGCCGTGTACGAAGCTGCGATCGGCGTCGACGAGCACCGGCTCGCGGTGCTGACCGGACAGGCGCCGGATGCGCTGATCGGCCGGTTCGACATTCCGAACGCCGACGCATCGAAAGGCACGCCGGTGCCGCTGCCGGCGCTTGCCGCCGACATCGATCCCGGCACGCCGGGCGACCTGCTGCGCAGGCGTCCCGACGTCGCGGCCGCCGAGGCACGGCTGCATGCGGCCACCGCGCGGGTCGGCGTCGCGACGGCCGACCTGTTTCCGCGCTTCACGCTGTCGGGGCTGCTCGGCAGCGCGACGAGCAGCTACGGGTTCTTCCGTGCGGGCAGCGACACGACCCTGATCGCGCTCGGCGTCGACTGGTCGTTCCTCGACGTCGGCCGCGTGCGCGCGCGGATCGCGGCGAGCGACGCGGAAGCGGTCGGCCAGCTCGCGCAGTACCGGCAGACCGTGCTCGGCGCACTGGAGGAAACCGAGAACGCGCTGCTGCGCGTCGCCCGCACACGGGACGAGACCGCGCACCTCGTGCGTGCGGCGGACGATAGCGCACGCGCGGCGGCGCTCGCGCAGACGCGTTTCTCGGCGGGCGCGATCGACTATTACGAAGTGCTCGACGCGCAGCGGACGCTGCTGCAGGCGCAGGACGCAGCGGCTGACGGGCGGATGCGCAGCGCGGCGTCGACGGTCGCGCTGTACAAGGCGCTCGCGGGCGGCTGGCCGGCGGAAACGGCCCAGGCAGCATCGAGGCCGCTCGCGCGATCGGTGCAGTAGCACGCCGGGCCGTGCGGCGGGCGTTGAGCGGAGTGCGTGTGTTTCAGCAGCATCGGCTGACTTCGTTATCCGAATGTATCGAATGCGTTGTTTGCGCATGCGGCGTCGGGAAGGGCGCGACCCACGCGCGGCGATCGGCGTATGAAGGATATGAACCGTCGTGACGAGGGCAGGCGCGATTCGCATCCACGCGGTCGGTCGGTTCGTATGCGGGACGGCGCGGCGAGTCGATCGACAAGACCGAGGAAGTGGCGGCACCGCGCCGACCGCTCACCGGCGCTGGTGCTGGCGACTTATCGCCAGGTACCGTCGACGTAGACCCACACGTGCCCCTGGCGACGCCAGTATCCAGGTACCCATCGACGTCCGGGGCGGCGAGCGACCCAGCGTCCGGACACCCATATATAGCGGCCGTGCTGCCAGCGCCAGTAGCCGTCGGTCCAGATATAGCCATGCGACCGCGGCGGCGGTGGCCGGCGATCGTGTCGCAGTGCGGGCGGCGCGAAGGCCGGACGATCGGAGTAAGGCGGGCTGCCGGGGCCCGGATGCGGTCCGGGGGGCCTATACCCTGGCGGTGCGGGTTGGGCCGAGGCGGTGCGCAGCCAACCGCCGGTGGCGGCGACGGCGGCGGCCAGACCGATGGCGCGCAACAACGAGCGTCGATTCATGGCGGGTCCTCTATCTAATATGTCATCGGGCGCCTTACATTAACTTGCTGGTTGCGAGGCCGGGTTACGCGGGTCGTTAAGGCTGTTACCGCATGTCACGACGACCTGCGGGCGGCCGCCGTCGGCCCCACGCCGCAGCCTCCGGCGGCCCAATAGGGTCGGCACGGCTGCGCCGCCGTGTGTTTACGGTTCAGTCGCAGCGTTTTAGGCGAGTAGGCCTAATATTTTGAGACTGATTCGGGTAAAAAATACCGATTTTGCGTGGTTCCATCGATTCCGCTTGTTGTTTCTATGCAACCGTCAAGACGATGACACGAAAGAATGGTGCGATGAAAGCCTCCAAAAAGCATCCGTCAATCGGTCAAAAAAATACGTTAAAACAAATACTTATAACATGTGCCCACTTTCATTATTTCTAGTTCTGGAAAAGCTTATTTCTTTATTTGCAGATCGCGTCCCTAGGGTACACCCCTAAACTCACGGTTCCCAAACGGGCAACTATCCGGGCGCGGCCAGAAGGACAGATGGCGTTCCCGGGCGGTTGCAGACCGTTTATGAACAAGGTCGCGAGACCTGCCTCTTTTTAGAAGGGAGCTCCACGAATGAACAAGACTCTGATCGTTGCAGCAGCTGCAGCATCGTTCGCTACCGTCGCTCACGCGCAAAGCAGCGTCACGCTGTACGGCGTGCTGGACGCAGGCATCACCTACCAAAGCAACGTCGCCGGCAAGTCGCTGTGGTCGATGGGCTCGGGCATCGACCAGAGCCGTTTCGGCCTGCGTGGCTCGGAAGACCTCGGTGGCGGCCTGAAGGCAATCTTCACGTTGGAAAGCGGCTTCGGCATCGGTAACGGCAAGCTGGGCAACAACGGCGGCATGTTCAACCGTCAGGCATTCGTTGGCCTGTCGAGCCAATACGGCACGGTCACGCTGGGCAAGCAGTACGACGCAACCCAAGACTACCTGGCGCCGCTGACGGCAACGGGCACGTGGGGCGGCACGTACTTCGCGCACCCGGGCAACAACGACCGCCTGAGCACGAACGGCGACGTCGCGCTGAACAACTCGGTCAAGTTCACGAGCGCTAACTACGCTGGCCTGCAGTTCGGCGGCACGTACTCGTTCTCGAACAACCAGAACTTCGGCAACAACCGCGCTTACAGCGGCGGTCTGTCGTACCAGTTCCAAGGCCTGAAGCTGGGTGCAGCGTACTCGCAAGCTAACCTCGGTGACGGTACCAACGCCAACGGCGCGACGAACATCGCTTCGCAAGGCCGTATCCGTACGTACGGTGCTGGTGCTGGCTACGCATTCGGCCCGGCACAAGTCGGTGCTGCATGGACGCAATCGCGTATCGATAACGTCCCGGGCCTGACCGGCGCGTTCCGCACGGACAACTACGAAGTCAACGCAAAGTACAACCTGACGCCGGCTCTCGGCCTGGGCGCAGCGTACACGTACACGAACACGAAGGTCGACGGTGGCAGCTCGCACTGGAACCAGTTCGGCGTGCAAGCTGACTACTCGCTGTCGAAGCGCACGGACGTGTACGCACAAGCTGTGTACCAGCGTGGTGCGAAGGGCAACGCGATCGGCACGTCGATCTACAACGGCGACAATACGACGCCGGCGAGCTCGTCGATCAACCAAACCGCAGCAACGGTTGGTCTGCGTCACCGCTTCTAAGCGTGACAGCTGGGTAACCAGCTTCGCAGCATCGAAAAAGGCGCCTCCGGGCGCCTTTTTTTCGCGTGTGAAATGCGGTGACGACAATCCGGATCGTTGGGACGCAAAAAAGCGAGGCACAGGCCTCGCTTTTTTGCATTCCGCGCAGGTTGCGGCTGACGGATGGATCAGCGCGTGTATTCGCCGTTGGCTTCCGGCTGGAACACGATCGCCGCGACCTTCATCAACTTTTCGGCGCCGCTCGGCTGCAGCACCTTCACCAGCTGACCGCGTTGCGTGCCCAGTAGCGCCATGCCGACCGGCGAGAACACGTTCAGGCGTCCGAGCTCGAGATTGGCGGCATCCGGATAAACAATCGTCCAGGTGGCCTGTTCCTGGGACGCTTCGTCGAGCAGCGTGATCTGCGAGTTCATCGTGACGACGTTTGCCTTGATGGCGTCGGGCTGCACGATGTCCGCGCGCTCGAGCAGTGTGTCGAGCATCGTCTGGAAGCGCGGGTTGTGTTCGGCGTGCTTCTCGAGACGAGCGACGTCGAGTTCGGTCAACTGGTAAAGGCGTTGTTTCATGGCAGTTCTCCAAATGATCGGCATGGGGCAGGCGTGGCGTGCCTATGGGGATCGCCCGGAGCCTGTCTGACCTGGCTCCGGAAGGAGGCCGTGCCGTCAGATCAGGTGCCGGGCAGGGGCGAGCGGTGCCTTGGCCTTGCGTCGAAGGCAGGGGTGCGCCGGACGGCCGGCGCGCGCGCGCACGCCGGCGGGGCCGGACGGCGAAACCGCGGAAGGCGTGGGCGCGTGCATGGTGAATAGGGTATCGACAGGCGAATAAACCTTACGATTCTACAACACAACCTTCCGGATCGGTGATCGGACTGTCGGTCTTTCGTCAGGCATTGTTGTGAAAATGATTTAAGTAATGGTGATCTTGCGTGACCACGGTGGGCGATTTTTTCCGAAAACGCAACGCTGTATGTTCAAACCAAGGGTTTCCCCTTGGTATTGCGAGCACTACACTTGATCCATCGCTTCAGACAGTCCCGCCGGAAGCGACGCCAAAAGAGAACATATTTCGGAGGTCCATCATGAAGTCGATCATCTACGCAGCGGTCGCTGCATCCATCCTTGCCGCCCCGATCGCATCGTTCGCGCAGTCCGAGCAGGGCTTGACCCGCGACCAGGTCCGGGCCGAACTCGTGCAACTCGAACAGAACGGCTACAAGCCGCTCGCGAGCGATGCGCAATATCCGCAGAACATCCAGGCCGCAGAACAACGGAGCCAGCCGAACCAGCCGATGCTCGCCCAAGCCGACACGAGCGGCTATGGTGCGGTGGCGACGGGCGCAGGTCAGTCGGGCCGCCGCATGACGCGTGAAGCCCCGAATCCCGTGAACTCCGTCTACTTCGGCAACTGAACATCCCCGGGTCTGCCCGAGCACAGCATGTGACCGACGGGACGCGCGCCACTCGCGCGCGTCCGCGTCAGCAGAGCAGAACCTCCGTCGCCGCATTCCGGCGGCTTTTCCGCCCAGACGCTCACGCGTTTGGGCCTTTTTTGCTGGGATTGGTTAGGCAGACGTGACCGCCGGGGTGCCGTGGATATAGTGTTCGAGCTGGCTGATCGTGAATTGCTGGTCGGCAATTACGCTCTTCACAAGGTCGCCGATCGAGATCAGGCCGATGAGCTTGCCCTCCTGGAGGACGGGCAGGTGGCGCATCCGGTGTTCGGTCATCAGCGCCATGCACTCGTCGGTGGATTGCGACGGTTCGACGTAACGTACCTTCGCCGTCATGATTTCCTCGACGCGGGTGGCCTTCGACGAACGGTCCTGCAGCACGACCTTGCGCGCGTAGTCGCGTTCCGTGACGATGCCCGCGATGTCGTCACCGTCCATGACCAGCAATGCACCGATTCCCTTTTCCGCCATCAGCTTGATGGCGTCATAGACGAAATCGGCTTTCGTGACTGTGTAGATCGTGCGGCCGGAATCCGGCTTGGCTTTGAGAATTTGCGCGACAGTCGTGCTCATTTGCTTTCTCCGTGTGCAGGACGATGCAGGGAAGGCAGGGCGTGATGCGCGGCACCCGACGGGCCCAGTATAGCCGGGCCTGCTGCGGCAGTCGCGTGACGTTTCCAGATTAGCGGTAAACTCCGGTCACGCACTATCCACACAACTCCTACATTCCTGATCGTTTCGATTGAATTCATGATGTCTTCGCGTCCCCAATCGCCCACGCAGGGCAATGGCCAGGCCGACGAGTGCGTGACGCTCGTCGCCACCGCGTCGCTGCCCACGCGCTACGGTACGTTCACGTCGTACGCCTTCCGCGTATCGGGCAGCGATGCCGAACATCTCGCGCTCGTGATGGGTGACGTCACCGGCGAGCAGTCCGTGCTGACACGGCTTCATTCCGAATGCCTGACCGGTGACGTGTTCGGCTCCTACCGCTGCGATTGCGGCGAGCAACTCGATCTCGCGCTGCGTTACATCGCGGCGGAAGACCGCGGCGTGCTGCTGTATCTGCGCGGTCACGAAGGGCGCGGCATTGGTCTGAGCAACAAGATCCGTGCATACGCGTTGCAGGAGCAGGGGCGCGACACTGTCGAGGCGAATCTCGACCTCGGCTTGCCCGACGACGCCCGTGAATACGACTCGGCCGCAGCGATTCTCCGGATCCTCGGCGTGACGTCGGTGCGACTGATGAGCAACAACCCGAAGAAGTTCGACACGCTCGTGAAGCACGGCATTCCCGTCTGCGAACGCGTGGCGCTCGCGGTACCCGTACGCGAGGAAAACGAGCGTTACATCCGGACCAAGCAGGCGAAGTTCGGGCATTACTTCGAGGAAAACGAGTAACGAAAACAAGGGGCTCTGCGGAGCCCCTTGCTCCATCTGGCTCTCGCACCTCGCAGCCTTTATGGTAAAGGGTTTGAGCCGAAAGTTGCGTTTGTCAGGTGCCTTGTCTGCACTTGACGAAATAGGCGAAAACTTGGCACTCTGGCGTAACATTTTCCTACGCCAGACCGAAAAGCTACGCTGCGGTCCCGGCCCACAACAAAAACCTACGCCGACCGCTGATGAGATTCGACGCACGAACCGCGAGCAAGTTGCCTGCGGGCCAGCACATGACCTTTGACGGATTCCCGGGACTCCGCTTTCAGGCCAGCGAGAGCCGTCGCTCCTGGATCTACCGATACAAATCCCCCATTGACGACCGGATGCGTCAGGTGAAGCTCGGCGAGTGGCCGGCCATGGGGTTTCCCGCCGCGATTTCCGCATGGGAGCAAAGGCGAGCGGAGCGCGATGCCGGGGCCGATCCTGCTGCTGCAAAGCGCGAGAAGCGCGCTGCGGTTGCCCATTCACGCGCTGTCGACGCATACACCGTCAAGCAGGTGTGCTTCGAGTATATGGGCGGCTATCTGGAGCCGAACCGCAAGGACAAGGGCGTGATCGAGGTTAGGCGGATGTTCAAGGCGATGCTCAGCCCGATCGAGAGCGTTCCGGCTGCGTCGATAACTCGTGCGCAGGCGTTCGAATTCTTGAATTCCTATCGTGCCACGCCGGCACTCGCTGCGCGCCTCCGCATGGAGTTGGGCGGAGCATGGGACTATGCGATGGACGCTGGGAGGCTGCCTGACGGCACGCCGAACTGGTGGCGAATGATCCTGCGCGGCAAGCTTCGCAGTAAGGGGCGCACGATCGACGGCGTCGTCATGGGCACGAAAAAGCGGGTATTGAGCGAGGATGAGATCGGCACGCTGCTCCGCTGGCTGCCGAATATGAGCCTAACGGTTTCCGACGCGATCACGTTGTATCTGTGGACGGGCGCCCGTGGCGGCGAAATCATTTCGATGGAGTCGCACGAAATCGCCGACGAGGCGGACGGCCTATGGTGGACCGTGCCGAAGGAAAAAACCAAGAACTCGTGGCGCGCGAAAGCAGGGGATTTGCGGGTGCCGCTCGTTGGTCGAGCCGAGGCCGTTGTCCGTCGACGCAAGGACCTGGCCGTGAACGGCTTTCTGTTCCCGACGTCGACCGGCGAGATGATGAAGCAGACCGTCATTTCGCACGGCATTTACTATCATCAGCCGTACTGTAAGCAGGCACCGAATCATAATCGGCCACGGCTACCTGTCACGCATTGGTCGCCTCACGATTTGCGGAGGACTGCCAGAACTATGCTTGCCGCACTTGGGTGCCCGCATGATGTCGCGGAGGCGGTACTTGGTCATATTCAACCCGGTGTCGCCGGCGTGTATAACCGGCATCACTACGATCGCGAGCGCCGAGAGTGGCTCACGCGCCTGTCCCAGTTCCTTGAAGAACTCACGCTCCGGTATCCGACGAAGTAATGTTGTGTATAAGGCGAGACTAGAGCAAACAGAACGCGTCAGACGGACTGGCTCAATTCGGTCAGGAGCCGGCTATTGGAAGAAAAATCTGAGCGTTCGCTATAAGGTGGGACCGGCCGGAAAGTCTTGTTGCCGTGATCGCCAGTGCCATGAGGTAGCCGGCCGGCTCACGGCACCGCGATGCACCTACCCGAAAGGGTTCAGTGGGCTGCGTTACTTCTGGCTGCCGAGCTGCGGCAGCAGGGTAAATGCTGTATATTTATACAGTATGAGATCCCTCTTCAAAATGAGCCACAGCCGCGATTGGAACGACCATGGGGGAGGGCGAGGTCGCGGTGCCGCCGTTGACTCAAGCACTTGGTGCCACATTTCCCATTGGACCACTCAAACGTATCGTGGGCGAGGGCGAGTAAATGTGATACAAAGCGTGCATGCGAAATTCGGGGGCAAAGCGAAACGCATGGACGTCATCCATGACAAAAAGCCGCGAGAGACAGTTGGTCGCAACACCGTTGCAAGGTTCCGTATGCAATTCCAAGCAGCTGCCTATGCGGCGCTTGAGATCCTGAGCGGCAAGGAGATCGACCGAGTCTACTGCGATTATCACGACGACTTTGTCGTGCGCAGAACAGTAGCCGGCGTGGTCGACTACCACTTCTTCCAGGTGAAAACCAAGGGTAAGGCAAACCAGCAATGGGATGTCGCTGAGGTGTTCTCTCTCAAGAAGACAGGGGCGCTGGATACAGAAGAGAAGTTGGAGGCGATCCGCAACAGCATCGCGGGTAAGCTATTCGTGCACACTGTCGAATTTGGCGACCAGTGTCGTGAAATCACGGTTCTCAGCAACGTTCACTTCAACGACGATGTTCACGATGTCGTCACGGACCTCTCCGCTGGTACGTCGAGCAAGAAGTACATCCGTCAGCTCATCGAAAAATTTGCTGAAATTGTTTCGCCTGAGACCCCGCTGTCATCCGAGCAAATTGATGCGGCTCGAAAGAAGCTCTCCTTGCTGCCGAACGTTCAGTACATCGGCGACACGCTCGAAGCGTTCAGTATTGCCGCGCACAACGCTATCTGGAGGCACAGCGAGATTGAGCTGCATCAACACGAGGTTGAGCGCCTCGCAAGAAGCTTGGTGACACTTGTCGAGGAAAAGTCCTGCTCTCCCATCAGCGGGCTATCCAAGGCAGACATCGATCTAGCAACTGGCGTCGGCCTAGAAGACCTACTTGATGTCTTGAGCATTTCCACCCAGGTGTACCAGACCCTGCAGCAAGGGGGCGACCCCGCTGCCATCAAAGTGGCATCTATTCTTCAGCGGAAGCTGAAGGAGGCGGGTGCCACTGAATCCATGATAGAAGCGGCGTCGCGCGCGAAGGTCGCTTGGGACGTCTGGGTTAGAACTGCACGGCACACATTCCCGGATTTAACGTTCAACGTCTTGCTCGATGAAGTCGACAAGAAGTGCAAGGCATGGCTGCTTGGGGGAGGCGTCTTGGGAGACCTTGAGAACTTCGTTCAAGCAACGCTCGACTCCCCGATCGCGAAGAAGTTCGCGGCACTAGATACGGACTTGGTGTTCGGAGCCTTCTGTGCGGCCGTCGTTAGGAGAGCTACGCGATGAACTCGCCAGAATTCTTCAGCGAAGCTAGGCGGCTCGGTCTCAAGCTGAACCTCTCTGGCGAAGGGTCTTCGCCAGCTCACACGCTCGACAATGAGGCCCTGTTCCAACTGCCCCTGCTCGCAATGACTATCTTGGCAATCTCGAAGGCTCAGTCCAAGCCTCAACTGCCCGAGATTGGGCAGTTGGTCGGCGAGTGTCTGGAGCGGACCGTCGCCGGCTTCAAAGGATCTTCTCAGGACATTGGCTGGTCCGGCAACCTGCGGATCAGGACCATCAAGGCGCTAACGTTCCTAGAGTCGACGGGGCTAGTCACCATCGACGAGGAGACGCGCCGAATCGCGGCGACCGAGTTGGGAAAGAAAGTCTACAACGGCGCCGTCGAGGCAGAGAGTCTCTTATCCTACTCAATGAAAACCGTCGAGCTTAGTTACCAGTACATCCGGGATGAAGCTAAAGCCAGAGGAGAAGTAAATTGAGGCTGAAGTCACTGCAGATCGAATCTCTGGGCGACGTGGGTTGGGAAAGCCCGCTCCTAGAGTTTGGCTACAGGACCACGATGCTGTTCGCGCGCAACGGCAGCGGGAAGACCCCTATCGTCCGTGCGCTTGCGTCCGCGCTGGGGTTCCCCAACAACTTTCGGACCGACATCCTCGAGAAATGCAACGCGGTTGTCTTGCGCGCCGAGTCGGAAGGGAAGCCGCTCACGATCCGCCGCACCATCGACGCGACGAACGAGGGGTTTTACGCCACGATCGATTTCGATGGCGAGCAAACCGAGCACTATTCACAGGGTTCCTTCTCCCTCGCGCTGTTTCGGCTGCTTGGGTTGAAGCCGCCACGGCTGGTGTCGACAAAGGGCGAGGAGGCACAGCCCTACATCGCAACCCTATTGCCCCTGTTCTACCTCATACAAGGCTACGGATATTCAGCTGCCTACCGCGCCCCAAGCACGTTTATCGCAGACCAATTTGCGGAGATGGTGCGGTTCGCCTTCGGGCTGAACCCAAAGCACTCCTATGAGGTCAAGAAGACCCTTATCGAAGAGAGGAGTGCCCTCGAGGCACAGACACGTAGGATCGTTGCCGCACAGCGTGTGCTTGAGTACCAGAGTTGGGGCGTGGACGATAGCGATGCAAACCAAGCTGTGCTGCAGCGGACGGCTGAAAACCTGACGCAGCAGATCGACGGACTTCGTGAGTCTGTGGACGCGAAGGGAACCGCGAATTCGACGCTCACAGAACTCCTGCGTCAGAAGGACATCCAAATCCGAGCTCGGCAATTGGAGCTTTTCGAACTGCAAAATCGTGTCGCTGGCATCGAGACCATCCGTGCGGAAATTGACGGAGAGGTCAAGACCCTCGGGCTGAACGAAAAGGCCCGGCGTGTCTTCACGTCGTTTCAAGAAATCTGCCGCACGCCGAACTGCGGGTTGTTTCTAGGTAGCACGGAATCGTACGGGAAGAACCTGCTGTATCTCAAGGACCAAATCAAGGACTTGGAGCGGAACAGCCAGCGTGCCGAGATTCGAGTTGAGCAATTGGAGGAGCGGCTTAAGGAGCTAGGCGCGGAGCGCCAGACGCTCGTTGACAACCTCGAGGCGCCCAATACCTCGGACGTCGACCAGTTGGTGACTGCGGTGCAGGCCTTGACCAAGCAACTTGTCGGCGTGCAGGGCGAATTGGGTCGAATTTCTGGGTTGAAGGAAGAGCGCTCAAAGTTGTTCAAGCTGGAGAGAGAGCGCGATCGTATCCAGGATCGCATTGACGGGTTGTCCAACACCGGTAGAGCAGACAATGAGTTCAACAAGCTTCGATTGACGCTACGCGAACTCACTGTGAAGTGGATGCAGACGCTTGACACGCAAAACGTGTCGACGAACGTCGACATTGACTTGAATCTCCGTTTTACGTTCGGAGGTGAAACGCTTGATGTCATCGGCAGTGGCGGAAGCAGCAGCACGACAATCAGACTGGTCCTAGCCATACATGCGGCGCTGCTAGAGGCGTATCTGTCTGATAAATCTCGCCCATTTCGCTTCCTGATCCTCGACACTCCGAAGCAAGAGGAGCTGCACACTGCCGACCTAGCACGCTACCTAACGGAGCTCGAGAAGATGTGCGAGGCAAACGATGCACAGCTTATCTTTTCGTCCACCGAGTATGATCATCCAACCGGTCCGAAGGACAAGCGTTGGCTACCGCGCTACCGTGGACCGGACAAGCCGATGTACCTCGGCAAGCGAAGCGATCTGATAGCAGATGATGAGCTCAGGTGATCGAATGACTGTGCGAAACCATACGGTGCTTTTGAATGTGCGCGAGATGACGGGATGCGGAGCGATGATTTCGCGGTTTGAACCCGCACTGTAAAGCACACGTTGCTGAACAAAACCCAAATGGCTGTAATGGGTTGCGGATTCAACCCGTCGATGCAACGAATCGATGAAGTGACGGCGGTGCCATTTCAGACCTGATCGGACGCTGACTGAAAGGTCAGATCTGGGCTTGCGCAAGTGACCTTGCGGCGCCGATTTCTATGGCCGGTATTGGGAGGAGGCGCGAGATCCGATTCAGGGCATGCCTCTGCCCAGGCTTCAACCTCGCGCGTCAGCCATGCTACCCGGCGGTCGGAAAGCAGGCGCGGCTTCGGAAATTTTCTCTCGCGTACTAGTTTCTGGACGGTCGCTTCCGATAGCGAAAGAGTGATTGCCACTGCAGGCAAGTCGAGGTAGAGCGGCTTTATGGTGGTCGATGTGGGCATGCTACGATCCCTCAGTCTCAAAAAGATTTACTGATGTGATGCAAAACAAAAATGTTATGCGCGGGTACGAGATGAACTGCGAGCCGCGCGTGACCGAGGACGGCAAGTACGCCGCCCAGGTCGGGGTAACCAAAATTGGATTTGGCCGAGAGGCCGCCTTTCGGAAACATCGGTGAGACGAGGCTCAGCGCAGCATCGGACCGGAAAACAAGAATTGGGAGTTCACGCATGCGTTACTCCAAGGTACTTGCCGCAATTGGCGTTATCGGAATTGTTGGTGTGTTGGTTGATGCCGTGACGAAATTTCCACCGAACGACAGTGCCTCTGCAGCCTCGTGGGTCCAAGCCTTCGGGTCGATTGCGGCGATCGTTGCGGCGATGGTGATCGCAGGCCGGCAAGCTGAAAGCGATCGACGGAATCGGCAAGATGAGAGGGTCGATCGACTTCGTGCAGTTGAGGTGATGATCGCAAACTGTCGCGACAAACTAGATGAGTTTCAGCGTGCTATGGTTATGGCGCCAGCGAACCAGGGACTCAAATTCGCACACCCGAACATGCTGAGCATGGTAAAGACAGCGCTTCAAGTCGTCACCGCTATTACGCCAGTTCAAGCACCAACTCCCATGTCTGCGATGGCGTTGATTGAGGCTCAAACGGCGATAGGTGAGAGTGTTGGCATTATTCCTGGACCAGATGGTGCATTTCACGTTGGATGGCATGACCAGCTGAATCGGCTCTGCGCAAGTCTTCAGCAGGCGACGAGCTTGCTCAGCGAGGAGATTTCTCGGTTGAGTACGGCGGCGTGACACAGTAGCTATTGATGTACTTATGCAGGCGGCTTCGGTTGGCCCAGATAGGCAGTGAGAAGCGTGCGCAGCTCGGTATAGGTCGGAAGCCCTTTGTCGCTTAGCCACGCGTCGGCGCATTCGACGGTGCGCTGTTGATCAAGCGTCAGCTCCTCCCGAGCGCTTGCCTGCGCGGGAGGCTGCGGGGCCGCGTCGATCGTTGCGCGGTGCACGGCATCGAGAGCGTCGTCTCGATCCCTCCGGGCTTGTTCCGTGGTGTTGAAAGCGATGAGCGCCTTCGTTCGCATGTCGTAGGAGCGATGGATTGGCACGAGCGCATAGCCAATCGGGATTGCCGCTGGCTCGTTCGCCGCAGGTGGCGCCACATCGGCCGGGACAGCGGTCGATCCGTCCACGAAGAATGCACCTTCCTCCTGATACTCGGTGAGCCAGCAATACATGCCATTGCCCGCGTGGCCTTCGCCGCGCCGGAACGTTAGTTCGCTTTCAAGCTGGTCGCGATCGCGATCTGGCGCCATGAAGTCGAGCGCTTCGAGCAGCTGCGCGCCGGACAGAGTCAGCGATTCGCCGCGGAATGTGATGGTTTTGTCGCGGCGCGACGCGTTGTCGGTGGTCATGGTGTGGTCCTCAGCTGGTCAGTTGCTTCACGTTCGCCATGAACACCGCGCGCGCGAACCCCATCGGCGTAGCCGAGCGGATGTCGCCGCGGTCGTCGGATGGGGGGGCAGCGTGGATCCGGTTGTCGGGCACGCCGAGACCTCCCGCGCGGTTCGGCGGCGGCATAGCGAAATCGCCGCCCGCCCAAATGCACGTCTTCTTCGTATAGTTGTCGGACAGCTCGAAGCCGGTGAACTCGTAAGGGTGAAACGTGTAGTCCGGCCTGCGCCAATGAGTCGAGATTACGCTCACGGGGTTCTCGATGCCGTACGGCACGCCGAGGCCGCTCAGGAACTCGTCGGCGACTGCTACCATCTCGATCGCTTGGGCGAGCCGGCGCAGTCCCTTGTCCTTGAACCAGCGCGCACCGCTCACCGCGAGATCGGTGCATGGCGGAAACGCGAAACCGAACACCGCGGTCGAGTCAGCCGGAAGCGTTGGCGCACCGAGCAACGCGTCCCAGTGCTGGAAAATGATCCCGTCTCGAACCACGCGGCCGGCGTGCTGCACGTCGAAGCAGATGCAGCGGTATCCGGCATCTGCCCACGGCCTAGCCATGTTGCCGGTCCTATCGAACAGGAAAACTGCGGTGGGTACGCTCATCGCATCCTCAAATCAGAAAAGAAGCGGGCGCCACGAAGGACGCCCGCAAAGTGCTACTGCCAGGGGAAAACGAAAAAAAGCGGGCGCTATACAAGCCGCCCACAAGAAAAAGCCGCGCATCCGAGGCACCGGAATTTGCGCGGCTTAGGGGTAGAGTGGTCGTGCTACGATTCGAACCAAACCAAACGAGGGGTGCGATGAAAGGCTTGAAATCACCGTTGGTCGCACTTGGTGGAGTCGCGGCCGTTATTCTCATTTCAGTTTTCGGTGCGACATCAGCAGGGACGCAGGCGTACAAGCCAGAACTCATGGCCGCCTGGGTTCAGGCAACAGGAGCGATTGCGGCAATCGTCGGCGCGTTTTGGATCAACTTGGATCAGCACCGAAAGGAGGCCGCGAGGGCTAGAGACGCCGAACGAGCGGAAGCTCGCAAGTCAGTCACGATTTTGAGGTCACTTACCGATAGTCTTCGAACGGCGACGAAGGAGGCGGCTGATCGGCTGGACGATAAGAATCAAGGTGAGACGACAAAGGAGCGCACCGCTATGTTGAGGGCCACGGAGCAACTTCACGCCGCGTACAGCGAGTTGATGCTGCCCTCTATGCCCGACGAAGATGTCGCACAACTATTACTCGACTGTCGATGGCACGCAGACACTGCCATGTCAATTGCACGAGTGAGATTTCGTATACGAGAGAGCGTCTCGGGATCCCTTGGTAAGGGTAACGAATGGCGATTTATTGAGAATGGCGCTTCCGAATGTCTCGCTAAGATCGACGAGTGTCTTCGGAAATACAGATGACGATCGAAGATTAAATTAGATGCACATCTCTCAACCGTGACACCGAAAACATCAATAGAAGCGCCGATCCTTCACAAGCAAACAGCCTGGATAGACACCAAGCCGAGCTTGCAGATCGTCAACGGTCATGATTTTCGCCCGTGGCTCCCACGGGTCGTTATAGAACACCGTGTCGTCCTGAACCCCGGTGATTACTATGGAGTGGGCGGAGCCGTATTGAAAAGCCCCCCCCGCCCAGATGGCACCGTAGTTTGAAAGTGTGCGTGCTAGCCACTCCGCGGTTACTGTGGTTGGCCGCTCGAGTACCGTCAGCCTTGCGGCTTTGGCGAACTTCGGAGCCATACTCGGATTGAGCCCTTCGTCTTTGAGCCATATTTTGGGCATAGCCAATCGACGTGGTCCGGCAAGGATGCGACCCTCCTTGTCGGGTCCGTACAAAACCATACACGCTGCCGCATGCCAACATGCCAAATGACCGTGTGGTTGAAGTCCGCGTCCGTCCTTCTTATCCACCATCAATGGCGTACCGTCGGAGGCGGTCTGTTGGCCGACAAGCGGAACATTTAGTCTTACATTCGCCCGACTCATTTCGCGTCTCCGAGACGAGGAAACTTTCTGAAGAATACGAAGGTTAGACCACAGTTGCAATGATGGTGATGTCAATTGGATGGAGAACCATTTAATTGGGTCAATGCGAAGCAACTAATACCGGATCACGCCTCGAAGCTGAGTAATTCGAACAGGGTGGTTACGTCGGTTGCATTCGCGAGAGGGCTGAGCTACGTGCAATAGGTGCTGGCGCAGCTTGCCGATTCGTCCCATTGCTGAGTAGTAGCGAGAACCAGCACGGCGACGATCAGCACGCCAAGACTCTTGAGCCACAGGATCAAAAGGGCTTTCACGACCACACTCCCATCAGCGATTCGATCGGGGGAGCGACGGCGCCGGCAAGCAGATAGAAGCCGGCAACTACACAGAGCGGAATCCAATCTCGATTCATTGTTACCTCACGTTGTTGATTTGGCGTGGCACGGCTGGCATCAGACGACGGCAGTCAGCGTCGTGCTGCCGTCGCCATGTTCGGTGCGAAGCATCAACGGTGCTCCGCCGAAAAGCTCAGGGCGAAGTTCGCGCAGCGCGTTGCTGAAGTTCTTCGGTGCTTCGAAGCCGTTGCCGAGCAGTGCGGTCGTGACCGCGAGCTCGGGATCGTCGTCGCCGGGTGTGAAGAACGACGCGACGACGGGAATCCCGTGCTCTTTGCAGATGGCGATGATCTGCGTCATGAGCGGCGAAATCTGCTCGTCGTAGATCTGTTCTTTGGTAGCGGTGGTCATGCGTTTCTAAAATAGGATTAGGAATGCGAATATATGACAGCGCTCAACGAACGTCACTGGCGTTCAATGTCGTCCGATCAACGCTGTCGAAACTCTCAAGGGCGCGCACTCGGCAGGGTGCCGCCGCGCTGTGTTGATGGGTACGGATGTCCGCGAACGAGTGCGCTTTTTTGAGAAATTGAGGGAATGCTCCTTGCGATAATGGATGTGCCGGACTGAGAGACGGCATCCATTAACCACCGTTACAAGGAACGATCCATGAGTGAGCAAAACGAAGACAGCAAAGCTACAAAGATCCTTGTCGAACTGATTCGAAGCGGATCAGTGAAGCTTCCCGCTACAGACAATATTGGGAATGAGGCGCACGGCAAGGAGCGCGGCAAAGCTGTCGCCGCGTATCTGTGCTCGATTCACGAGGGCCTTAAGGCGATTGATTAAGCCGTGCCGAGGTCGCAAGTGCTTTGTCCAAGGCAAACGTTGAGTCGATCGCTCGATCGATAAAGGAGTCGAGTGATTCGACGCCGTGCGCCTGATAGCGAATTATGTCGCGCACTAACTCGAGTGCCATGCCGGGAGTGAGGTATTCGAGCTTTTGCTCTGCCATATCGATCTCCTGTAGTTGACGGCCGATGCGCTCTCGTTGAAAGCGCATCGGTCATTCCGGTGTCGGGCGCTACCCCGTTTCTCGACTACACCGTTGAGCCGACCGGTTGCTCCCTGTACTGCGGTCCCGGCGCACTAGCACTCTTAAAGATCGTCCGCCTGGGGCGGTGGCGCAGCGATCTGTGCCGCGGTGAGACGAATAATCACATATGTGATTTGCAAGCGCAAAACGATCGAGGCAACTCTATGATCGATATCGACTGGGGGGATTTGCGCGCCCTGCGCATAAAGCCCGCTCCAGAGCAGGTCTTGACGTTGGGTGTTGTGTGGTCGCGGCTAGTCGTGGAGGTTGCGCTGTATCGATCGATGAGGACCCGCGGGCGAATGACGTTTCCTGGCCTGCTCGGCCCGTTGCCGTTCCGTAGGTCCGCGACGGGCTCAACCCGACTCGGCCGCTTGTCCACGCCACATCTGGATGACAGCTTCCGAAGGTGCGCCCGTCATCGCTTCCGATTAAATGGACGGCGGTATTCGGCTCCAACGGAAACTGTCGCGAGTCGCTGATGTACCCCGGGCGCTGTCTCGCAATTATCTGCGGTGAATACGCGCGCAGCATGCTGTTAGTAGAGTCAATGACCTAGGCGCCCACCTGTATTGGGGCAGGCAATAGGCAACTTGAATATTTGGTCTGCGCGACTATCCTTCTTTCAATTGTCTTGCCTCGCAGTCAGCCTTCCGACGAACGGAGGCCGTATGAAGTCCATAACCCCAGCACTTTTCTTCACGACCGCAGCTTTCCTGCTTGGACCGCCGTCGTTATACGCTGCATCGGATTCGTGCGGTTGCAACGCGGGCCTAGTCAAAGAGGTCATGAAGCGCGAGCAGAGCAGTCGCGTTAGTCTAGCTTTTTTGAAACAAATTGATCAACGCCAATTCGAAGAGCTGAAAAAAGATGCTTCCTTGGGGGGGTACTACGGAATTATCGGCGGAAGCGCCACATACGGCGAGTTCAATCAAAAGCGCAACAGTTACCTCGAGAGCGTGAACTATAAACTTGACGCTTCTCAGTCAGACACTCTACTGATAGATACCGTGAAGACAGAGGAATGGTCTTCGTGCAAGAAGATTTGCATTACGCAGCAGCAAGGATTCTCATGTGACGTCGTCGACGTAACTGACGATACCGCTATAGTGGGCTGCTCATGGCGACCTGTACAGAATGAAGAACCGAGGACGGTCACGATCATCTCTAATCAAAATTTTCAGAAGGCGGAGCTCCTCGCGCCACACTACGGACAAACGACAAACTGGCATGTTCCTAGAGTTAAAAACAAGGATCTAGCAGTCACCGCGACACTCCAAAATGGGCCATCTCAAACGCTAAAGATTCCGGCGGTACCAGTTGTGATGACGGAGTTAAAAAACGTCGCGCTCGGTTCATGTATCGGCAGAGGTGGGTTGCAAGGTGTTCATTTCTGGGGGCCCGTAGGGGAGAGTTGCAATGGTCTTCCTGGAAAACCTTGGGGCGACTACCTTCAAAATCCAAGTAAGCAGGTAACCCAACTTTGCTCATGTACAGGTCATGGAGGAGTAAACGGTGTACGGATGTGGGGGCCAGCGGGCGAGGATTGCGCTGGAATTCCGATCTGGGGAAAGTATGATCAGCAGTGCGTGCCAGTAAACGCAGATTTCAAGGCATGCGCCTGTGGAGGACATGGCAATGTATTGGACGGGCACACACTCTGGGGTCCCAAAGACGCGGAATGCGGAGGAATGCCAGATGACGTGTGGGGCAAGTATTCTCAGTATTGCGTCGGCTCAAGCACTGTACCGATAACACAAAAATAGCTTCACACGGCGGATGTTCGACTGTCTTTGGTCGAAAGGTCGCGCTATGGCCGGATTCGGCCTACTGCATTGGTTCGGGATCGACTCGGCTAGATCATCGCGGTAGGCTTTACATAGCGGCGGCGCCGTCGGTGTCTCGTGGACTGAGCCAGATAGGCGCAGTGACCAAATGTTGGGGGTGTAGCGTGCGCGGGGCGTTCCGACAGGGGTACGGTGCGAAGCTGCCGTTCGAATTGCGGTTTATTGCGTTACAGGAACGATGACTATTGGCCGCACTCCGTCAATTCAGATATCGATCAAGTTTTATGCGTCGCCGTTAGTACTCCGGGCACGCGTCCCTCGCTTTGGGGTGGATCACTGCACAAGAATAGCGAATTGATGCTGCAGATCGAGTTCAGCTTTTGCTCGTTGTTTTTGCTACAAACGAAGTAGGCGCATGTTGAACCTGTTCGCTGCCACACTTTGGGCAGAGTGGGTGAGCGGTTTCATGCTCCGCGAGATGTTCAACATGTTCGAATGTCTCGCCACACTTCTCGCAACGGTATTGGTAAGTCGGCATGGCATCCCTCCAGCACGAAGCTTGCACGAGTCGCCACGGACGAAGCCCAAATGGCGTGCGGCACCCCAGAGGGGACATTGTAGTGCAGGACGTGCGCGGACACTAAACGCCGCCAACCGATGTTGAATCAGTTCCGCTTGTCGAGAACGGAACCGGTTCGACGGCGACGAGATTGTGCTGCTGACGTCAGCGGGCGCTACCCTTGAAGGAGGGATTCGAGTCGCGCCAGAAAGGAAAATCCCGGTGCGGAGCATGTCTAGCGAGAGGGCGCGGCGCTCGGCCGGTTTTAAGCATTCGCCGAAGCCAGTTGAAAGCTCCCCGTTTCCTTGGCAAACTACTGTACGTATATACAGTATTTTGAGATTAATGGAATACGAGGGCGGCTGATGAGAGAAGAAGCAACACCGCACCTTCGGTGCAAACCGGGGGATCTGGCCAGGGTGATCCATTCGATCAACCCTGCATTGATCGATCAGATTGTCGTCGTCGAAGGGTGGATGGGAGAGCATGGCCGCTGGGCCGTTTGCCTTCTGGGAAGGGTGGTGCTGGGTGTCACGTTATCGGCCCGAGAGCCGATCATCACATCTCGGTATGGTTTTCGCGACTCATCTCTTGAGCCGCTACCGCCGGAGATTGCGGTACCGCGCGGAATGGCGGTTAGTCACCCGCGCCGAGATTGTCTGATGCGGGAAGCATTCGAAGTATCAGCTTGAACGTGGTTTCTGGTTCGCCGGCCTGGTCGGCTTTTAAGACGGCGTCGATCACTGCGCGAGCCGATTCGCTCGCGCTCGTGATTGCGTCGTCGTAGGTCGTGTGGGCCTTCGAATTTGCAACTGGGTCGCCTCGCCCTTCGGCGAGCCATAGAGCGTTGACTCCCAGCACAGCTGCGATCTGCGGGAGGCGTCGGGCGCTATTGCGAGTCCCGGCCTCCAAGTTTCCTATGGTCGACTGGGATACGCCGGCTTTCTTGCCAAGCTCTTCTTGGGACAAGTCTGCCTTCTGGCGGGCCCACTTCAGTCTGTCGGCTAGTGTGTACATATCACAATCGTAATAGGTAGGGCCATTCGATTTGTGTTGACGTAAATAAACACAAATGTGATACTTGGGTGCATGGATATTCAGATCGCCATCACCGAGCTGCTCGGCTCGGGCCTGACCCAGGCGCAACTTGCCGGGATGATCCCGTGCTCTCAATCGCTCGTTTCCGCGCTGCTCAACGGAACGAGGGGGGCGCGCACGTCACACAAGATCGCGAGCAGAGTGGTTGAGCTTCACGGTTCGCATGTGGCGAGCATTCGCCAGGCGAAGGCCGCATGAAGCGCCTGTACGCACGTCTGGTCCTTTGCTTGGGTCGGCCCGCGTGGAAGGCAGGGGCTGAAACATCACACCGACAAATCGAGACGCTCCCCGGTCGGGTATTCGTTCTTACATACGGGACACGTCGCAACGTACTGGAATCCACTTATCGATCGCTGGAGTACTGCCTTCTTCGACGCGTTGTCCATGCAGGGTTGGCAAAGGTAGTGCGGGCTGCGGCCATCCTGGCGCGGTTCTACCTCCGCGAGGACGAAAACGCCTTGAGAAAGCTCGTGAAGTTCGTACTTCTCCCGCTCCGATTTTTGATGTTCAAGCTCAGCGACGCGTGTACTGAGCTGTCGTTTCCCGTCTTTGAGCGTCTCAATTTCATCACGCATCGAAGACATTTTCTCTTGGACTTGGAGCGAGGCGTTTTGGACTTGGAAAATCCGGTCGTTGATGTCCTTCAGCGCGTCGGCAAGCTTCGCATCGTCTCGTGCCGCCACAGCGGATCTCGCAAGGTCGAATGACGTTTTGAGTGCACCAAGGGTCGCGCTGATCGTCGCTACGTCCATGGGGGTTCCCCGTATCGGAATGGTTGTGTGAGAACTGCCAATTCTACAGATCGGGCCGGAACCCTCACTTTATCGCTGTCTGCATCGAGATTCGATGTTTGAAGTTTAGAAAATTCGACCTTCAAGGTCATTCAATCAGTTTTGAACGGAGTTGAGTTGCTATGAGCACGATTGAGGTCATCCGGAAGCCAAGCATTGAACGGGCGTTCCGGGAAGCGCTGAGCGATCCGCGCAGCCGCGGGCCGGTGGCGGATGCGCTCGGCTGGGACGACTCTCAGGTGAGCCGATTCGTCTCGGGAAACCTTGGCGTTCCGATCAACAAGATCGACGCCGGGCTGAATGCGCTCGAACTGCGTGTGGTCTCGCGGGAGTACTTGGACGGGCTGTCGACGATGAGTAAGGTCGGTGTGAACTGCCACTGCGCGCGGGAAGGGTTCGGGGAGTGCGGCGGTCGGTGGTGATGTAAGCGACGGGCTCGGGTAAAAGCGTTTTCGACGGAGAGCGTTTCTATCTGGGTTTAGTAATCCTAATAGATTGAAATTTATGGAAACCACGCAGACCAACCAATCGGCCGATACGCGCTAGCGGAACCCGGATCTGTCCGAAGAAGTTCAGCGCATCGTGCGCGATGCAAACCATCACCCGACGTTCCCGCGCAAGTGCCTGTCGTGCGGCGCGTTTGAATCTCTCGACGGCTCCGTGCCGTGCGGTCACTGAGGATCCACAAATGGAAAAGAACTCCATCGACGCCTACGGCGCGGCCGGTAAGAGCAACGTGCTCTTCTTCGATCCGGACACGCTGATGCTCGTCACCGACCCGAATCATCCGCTGTTCGATCGGCGCGCACTGCTGCCGTATGACGAAGCGATGGTGCGCAACATCCGTCATCGTGGCGTGCTTGAAACGATCCTGGTCCATAAGGATCCTGAGACCGGCGAGGTGATCGTCGTCGACAGTCGACGTCGCGTGATTGCCGCGCGCGAGGCGAATCGCCGCCTCCGGGATGAAGGCCTGCCGCTGATCATGGTGCCGGCTCTGCCGAAGCGCGGGAAGCAGGCGGAGTTGGCTGGGATGATGGTGGCGACGAACGAGCATCGCGAACACGACAGCCCGATCAACCGCGCCGAGAAGATGCAGCGCCTGCGCGATCTCGGATACGACGACGAGCAGATCGCTGCGGAATTTCGTGTTGAGCCGCCGACGGTCGCTGCGTCGTTGCGCCTGCTCGATTGCACGGCGGCCGTGCGCGACGCGCTCGAAGCTGACCAGATTACGGTATCTCATGCGCTGCGCCTAGCGAAGCTGCCGCCTGACCAGCAGCGCGAGAAAGTGAAGATCGTCATCGCCGCGGCAGAGGGTAAGGACGGTCACGAAAAGGCCCGCGCGCAGAAAGCCGCACTGACCGGCGACGCACCTCCACGCGTGCGCACGCGTAAGCAGATTACGGCCGAACTGGCGAGCGCGACTGGCGAGCGCGCGAAGGCGCTGCGCTGGGTTCTCAATCTGGCCGAGGCCGAGCAGATCGTGGATCCCACTGATTCCCGGCGGATGTCGATCGACGAGGCGGCATGAGCATCAAGGTCCAAACGATGGTTTGGGATCGGTATCCGGGCGCGGACCATGAGCTGTTGCTCGCCCTGAAGCTGGCCGACTACTGCGACGACAACGGGGAGCACATCTTTCCCAGCATCGAAAAGCTGGCGGAAAAGACGCGCCGCTCAGTCCGTGCCGTGCAGTATCAGATCAAGAGCATGGTCGAGCACGGGTGGTTGATCTTGGTGGCCAATGCAGGCGGCGGCCGTGGTCGTGCCTGCGAATACCGCATCAATCCCGACTGGATAAACGGTGCAGAGATTGCACCCATTTCCGCTGGCCCAAAGGGTGCAAAGAATGCACCCAATGGAAAGGGTGCAACGAGCGACAAAAAGGGTGCAACGGACGACGTAAAGGGTGCAATGGGTTTCGCAAAAGGGTGCAATGGGTTGCACCCGATTCACCATGAACCACCACAGGACCCGTCAGAGAACCACCAAGGCGCACGACGTGCGCCACGAGTTGCGTTGCATGTCGAGCTGCGTTCGATCGAATTGCCCGACTGGCTGGCGTTCGAGGACTGGGACATGTGGTGCGAACACCGTGAGGCGAAGCACAAGGACGCGCCGTGGACTCGCCCGGCGGCAACCGTATCGATCCGAAAGCTGACGAAGCTGCGATCGCTCGGGCAAGACCCGAAGGCCTGCATCGAAGAAGCCGTGCTGCGTGGCTGGACAGGCCTGTTTCCGCTGAAAGGCGATGTGGCTGCAACGTCGTCGGGCTCCGATACCACGATCGCTCCGGACTGGTGGAAGACGGCGCCTGGCATTCGCAAACTCGGTAATCAGCTCGGCATCGAAGAGAAGCCGAACCAGGTCTTCGAGCAGTACAAGGCGAAGGTGTTCAAGGCGGCCGGGCCGGGCGAATGGATGGAAGACATGCTGAGCACGGTCAGCCGCGAGAGCGAAGAGCGCTACGAATCCCTGTACGCCTATTTCAACGACATTCCGCGCGAACAGGTCGCGCAGCAGGCAGCGGAATGACGGCCGGCGAGTGTCTGGAGCGGTTCATGGCTGCAGTGCGGGACGCTCGGGCTGACAGGAACAGCAAGGCGCACGCGCTCATCACGTCAGTGCGCGAACGCTTTGGGGACACGGCAGCTGAGACAGCACGCCGGGAGTTGAGGAATTACGTGGATAGCGACAGGAAGGCATGACGAAACGAACCACTTGGCCGATGCGCGTTGATGCGGGTACGACGAAGGTCGGCGCAGCGCGTGTGCGCGACGACTCGCGTTCGAAGATGACCGCGGCGCAGAAGGCCGTGTTTGATGCGACGGGGAACCGACCGCAGGTCGACGCCGGTTTCGACGACATCAGTGACGGAATCGGTGCGGCGCCGGTCGCAACGCCGGCTTACCGCCAGTCTGACGCCAAGGCCCGCATGCAAGCGCTTGGACGTCTGAAGGCAGGCGAGATGAACAAGACCGAGGAACGCTATGCCAAGCACCTGGAGTCGCGCAAGCAGGCCGGAGAAATCGCCTGGTATCGGTTTGAAGGCATCAAGTTCCGGCTCGCCAACAACACGTTCTACACGCCGGACTTCGCCGTGATGCTCGTCAACGGCCAGCTCGAGGCGCATGAGGTCAAGGGGCACTGGCAAGACGATGCGCGCGTGAAGGTGAAGGTCGCCGCGGACCAGTACCCGGTCCGATTCCTCGCGGTTACGGCCGGTCGTGCAAGGGACGGTGGCGGTTGGCAAGTGGAGGACTTCTGATGAGCGGCGAAAAGATGAGCTTCACGCAACGCTGCATCTGTGAGCGTCTTGGAGAGAATCCCGGCATTACGTTACGGGCGCTTTCATCGCAGCTCCGATCCACGCCTGACAGCATGAAGCGCACTGTGAACCGTCTGATTGCTACCGGGTATATCAGGCTCGGGCGGCGGGGCAGGAAGGGCTACGAGTTGCATCTCACTGGGAAGGCGTTCCCTGCATCGATCGAGGTGATGCCGGCCGACAAGCGCCGCCACTTCGCGTTCGAAGTTGGAATTGCCGCGGTCATTCCGGCAATTCGCGCGATGGTCGACGTTGGGCGAGCGTCGGCATGAAGCGCTCAGGATTCAAGCCGCGCACGAAGCCGATGTCGCGAGGGTCATGGTCACGGAAAAGTTCGCCGTTGCCGGGACCAGCCCCGCAGCAGGTGAAGAAGAGACGCCGCCCGAGGCGGCCGACCGTCGCAGAAGGCCTGAAGTATCTCGAGGCTTGTCGCGGCGAGCCGTGTTACCTGCGCGTGCCAGGCCTTTGCAGGCGAAATCCGATCGACGAAACCGTGGTGCCGTGCCACTCGAACCAATCGCGCCATGGAAAGGCTGGGGCGATGAAGGCGAAAAACGAATTCACGGTTCCAGGCTGCGGCGCCTGCCACGCGTGGATCGATCAGAACCGCGTTGGCACACCCAAGCAAGTCAAGTTCGATGTGTGGGATCGGGCATACGAGGAATGGGCGCCAGTGCGTGCCCGAAAGATGGGAGAAGCAAATTGCCAGTGAGGATGTGGGTGCATATCCCGGCGGGGATGCGTAGCACACCCCGTAAGCGCGGCATGGGGGCGATGGTCATCACCGAGATCACGCGAAAGATCGACGCGACGGTATTTCGGCTGGCGCGCATTCCGACCGTCAAGCGGCAATTGGTAACGGCGGTGGAAGCGGACGTGTTCATTCCGGAGATGTACCGAACGCATATCGCGAAGGGCGATCCGCGCTGGGTTGCGCCGGGCGTGTTCCGAACGAAGCTGTATTGGTTAGACAACCAGAAGTCGCGCGTGCTCGGTCAGTTTCTCGCGAGTGGCGCACTCGAAATCGACCTGAGGGATGAGGCATGAGTGCTGCTGCGTGCATCTTGTACACCGACGTGCCCGAGCGATTGCTCACCTCAGCGATTCGCCACCGCGACGGAGTAACTCACGCCGATCTCATCGCGTTCGACGAATGCCCGTTCAGCGGGGAGATCACCGAAACAGAACACGGCACTCAAATTTCATTTCCGTGGCCGCGCAACCGGACGATGCGACATGCGATCGGCGACTGGCTGACGCACTACGGAATCAACTTCACGGTCGTCATGTAACGACGAATGACCCGCTTCTCAAGAGAATCGAAAACAGGAACAACATGACGATCGACGAAAGCAACCAGATCGAGGAGCTTCTGGACGAGTGGTACGCATGGCAGGCGGGGTACACACCGAGACTCGGCTACGGGCGAGTCGACCCGACATGCCGTGGCTTCTCTGAATCGGATCGCGCGGTTTCGGCTGACGAGCGCGCAGAAGAGGCCGATCGCAAGGCTGCCAAGCGACGTGCCGAACAAATAGACCTTTGCGTCGACGCACTGCCTTGGCAAGAGCGTGCGGCGATTCAGCGTCATATGAAGGCTAAGACAGTCGCTGCGATGAACCGAGCTTGCGCTGCGTCTGTTTGGCATGATGCGAGGGCGTATGGACAGCAGGACATGCATGTGTTGTATCAGCAGGCTAAGCGCTCCATCTGCATGATACTTCGGCGGCGAGGAATGCTGTCAGCATTGCCATCGCGGCCCCTTCTTGGTCACGGGGAGACAGGAAATGGATCCTGAAGTCCCGCGCACAACTCGTGGAACTTTGTCTTCTTCTCCTGTGGACGTCATGCTCATACTGGGAGATCGCTACGACAACGAAAATCTGGCAAGGCTGTGACAAGTTTGCGAGGGCCCGGCGGGACATCGATATCATTAACCCCCGAATCTTTCTAATGCATTACGAATTATGCGGAAAACGCTCAACAATTCCTCGTTTCGTCTCTAGATAAAGCATCAACGATTGTTAGAAACCGGGTCTCAGAGGCCGTTTCATCCGATTTTGGATAGAATCGCGCGAGCGACTGTTCGTCGCATTGGCTGACCGTCGCCGGCGTTGCGTCTTTGGCGGTCGAACCTGAGAGACAAGGAACAAAAAATGGTTCTTCCACCCGTCGGTTCCGCCGGATCGCAGGCAACCACGCTATACGAGTCGATACATCGGGGCTTGATGCAGCACGAGCGACTGCTCATGTTCCGTTCCCAATTGGGGGCGCAGACCCTCATCCCCGTGCGAGCAAAGGGTTGGTCTAGAGTCGGGCGAGGTTATCGGTGGGTGGTCGACGTCGTATCGCTGCGGGACGATATCGACAATCTGGAGCTCGAGCACCAGCCAGTCACGCTGTTTGTCCAGCAGACCTCAGCGCCTTTTGCAGAATCAACTTATCGGCCGATTCATGGCTTCGTACATAAATTTCATACGCTCGGGCAAGACGGAAATCTGACCGTTTACCAAATTGAATTCGAGTCGGCGCTGTTCTTTCTTGGCAAGGCGAGCAAGAACGACCAATGGTTCAACAAAAGCGCGCAGGACATTCTCTCTGAATTACTGAGTGCTTACCCTCAACTTGCCGGGCGAGTCCGCTTCGCTCTGACGGACGAGCCACGCGTGAGGTCGTACACCCGCCAGAGTGAATCGGATCTGAACTTCTTCCATCGGATTCTCGAGGACGAGGGATGGTACTTCTATTTCGAGCATGCGCCCGTCCAATACGAAGAGGATCCGCGTGTGTCGACACTCGTTGTCGTCGACCGGCTTTCTGCCTTACCTGAAGCGAAACCGATCGAATTTTGCAATGCTGCAATCGGCGGCGAGATAGATGGCTTTACGCAATGGGCAGTGACGCAGACGGCCCAAAGCCTCGCGTACGCGACGACGTCCTTCAATTACAAGAATCCTCAACAGAGTTACTCTGTGCGCAGCGATCTTGGCGACAGCGCGATCACGTACATGACGGAAGAGAGACGTCAGCAAGTGAAGCGCGAAATCCCGTATGCGCCGATGATCGTACGCGAAGCCCTGTCGTATGCCTATCCGACCTCGAACGAAGGGCAGCGACGCGCCTCCAACCGCACTCAGGCTTGGACTTCTGCAGCTCGCCGATATATCGGCCTCGGGGGTGTGCGGTGGCTCGATGCTGGTTCCCGCTTCACCCTCGAACATCATGCACGACACATGACGGTCGATCCGAACCTTCGAGAGTTCATGGTCGTCGAGGTTGAGTGGTTCATTGAAAACAATGTGCCGCTATCCAATCACGCCGCGACGTATCCACTGAGTTTACAGAGCACGTTGTCGGACCTGCGTCGGGAGTACGGCAGTCAGTTCGGCTCACGAGCCAATCCCGTCGACGGCCTGGCCGGCGTCTACTTGGTAAAAGTGGAATCGCAGCGCACCAACGTCGAGTATCGCAGTCCGTTCGAGCATAAGAAGCCGCTGATGCATGCCGAGCACGCGCTCGTAAGCGGTCCCGACAACGAAGAAGCATGGGCAGACGAGCGCAATCGCATTTTCGTGGTCTATCCGTGGGACCAGCGTAGCGGAACTGACGTCACGCAAACATCGCCGCCGCTGCTAGTGATGCAGGCTGACACCGGATATGGATACGGTGGCGTGCATGTGCCACGCAAAGACGAGTGGGTGCTGGTCGACTATTTCCAAGGTGATTGCGATCGACCGTATGTACTAGGGCGTCTGCCGTCCCAGACAACGCCGCCACAATGGCATACCAACGTTCTGCTGTCTGGTCTCATGTCGAATGGGTTCGGCAAGAGCGGCGCATACAATGCGTTCGTGCACGATGATTCGACGCATCAAGGTGCTACGCGACTGACCACTTACACAGGTAAGGTCGGAAACAGCTACAGCCTGTATCACCAAGGGGTTCTGATCGACCATGCCGGCAATAACAATGCTCGAGGCCGATACCTCGGTAAAGGAACATTGCTGCATACCGATGATTATCTCGGTATGCGGGCGAATCGCGGTGCATATATCGGCACGCATCCGAAGGCGCACAACGATGATCAGCTCGACGTCAAGGAAGCGCAAGGCCAATTGATCGGCGCGGAGAGCATTATTGAGGCGCTTTCGAATGTCGGCGTTCAGCACCATGCAGACAGCCTGAAGGAGAGCCACGATTCGCTCAAGCTGTTCACTGATGCCACCCAGCAGTCTGATACACCGGAAGCTGGGGGCGGCCGCACGGCCGGTGGCGGGACAGGTAGCGCGAATGCGTTCAAGAAGGCGATTTTGCTTCTCGCCAGCCCATTCGGCGTCGGTACGTCTACGCAAGACTCGTTGCACATGACGGCAGATCGCCATATCAATTTGGTCAGTGGCCTCAACACCCACATCGGATCAGCAGGAGCATTCATCGTCAATGCCGCCAAGGCGATTGGGATGTTCTCGCAGACGGCGATCAGGCTGTTCACCAAGGGGCCTGTGCAGATCCAATCCCATGACGCAAATGTCGAGGTGATCGCCAAAGCGGTTCTCAAACTGCTAGCGCAAGGCGACATCGAGATCGCCGCGGGTGGAAAGCTGGTGCTCACGGCAGGCGGTGCATCGATCACGCTTGAAGGCGGCAATATCCGCGGGCACGCTCCGGGGACCGTTGAGTTCAAGGGCGCGCAGCATTCGTTCAGTGGGCCGGCGACAATGCGCTATTCCGTTCCGCCGCTTCCGGTGAGTACTCTGCCGCAGAACCTTACTCACGAATATACGCAGAGTTTCGACATATCGTCGGTTATTGCAAATCTCGGCGTCGGGGAAGCGCTACACGCGCAGACTTATCGCATTTATCTACCTGACGGAACGCTTCAACAGCAGGGCGGGCTACTCGATGGTGAAACAGCGACCGTCCGCACGCCGACGTCAACAAAGGTGAAGTGTGAGATCGGTGGCGGCGACTGGCACGCGATTGAAGATGCTTACGATCATGATGAACTGGACGACGACGAGATAGAAGACTCGGACGGCGGGCAACAGGAATCTTAACTGATTCAACATTCGACCTTAGCAAAATCGATAAGGAGAAGTAGTGTCGAACGCAAAACCAGCTGACGCGCCTGCCCCGAAGGCCAAGCCTGAACCCGCGGCCTCCGTCAAAGTGACCGTGCTTTTCCGCGACGTGCTGCAAAAGCCCATCGAAGGTCTTTTCGTGCAGTTGAAAGCTGCCAAGAACACACCGCCGGCGACTCCGTGGCAAACCGGTGTCGACCCTGCGACGGTTCACGATGTGGCTCCCGCGACGAACAACGCGGCGGGAGCGGCACCCGCGCAAACACCATCGGATGGCAAAGGCGAACCGACATCCCCACCGTCGCCGCCAATTTCCGACAACAAGACGGAAGCGACCACCGACAAGGATGGGTTCGCAGTGACGATCACAAATGCAGCTCGCAACCAGCCGATCGATGTTTTTGTGAAAAACCGTCGAGGGGAATACGCATGGAAAGCACAGATTGTACCCAAAAAAGATATTAGCGCTTTTACCATTGTCAGTCCCGAATATCATCTGGATGCCACCACTAAACTGACGCCGAAAGACGAATTTGAACAGAATCTCGATCTTCCTGTTGTGAAAGAAGGGGAGGTCATGACGATCGAGCGATTGATTAAGGAATTTGGTCAGTACATCGCATGGACGCAAAAGGTCACCGAGCAAGGCAAGGTGAGCAAGGACTTTCCCAAGAAAAATAAAGAAGTCACTATTGATCCAAAGTCTCACAAGAAGAAGACTAAGATTACGATTGAGCATCACTATAAAGTGGTGGATACCGGCAAGCCGCGTACCGTAGCATTTAGTGTTTTTGGTTCGCGGTTGAGTTACCCCAAACCGGAGTTCTTTTCTGATTCGCAGTATCAGCGTATGGCAAGTGAACTTAATGTAGAAGTCGCCGCCATTAAAGCGCTGGTTCAACAAGAATCTCAAGGTCATCCATTTTTGGAAAATGGACTCCCGCCTATACTTTATGAGCGGCGACATTTCTTCGACCTCTCCGTAAAGAAGCGCGACAAGGAGGCAGAGGAAAAGGAAAGAGAGGCGGAAAAGAAGGCGGCGGATTCGAAGGGAGAAAAGGCGAACGGTGCGCCAAAAAAGAAGACGCATCCGCCCAAAAAAAAGGGGCCTCCCGAAAATCCCTATCCAAAATTTCCTGATCTTTGCTTCCCGCACGGAGATCAATACGGCGGAGGCAACCTTAACCAATATGAGAAGCTGGTTCGCGCAGCAGCTCTAGATTTTGATGTCGCCATACAATCGTGCTCTTGGGGTGGATTTCAGATTCTTGGGGAGTATTATTCATCCTGCGGGTGTGCAACGCCAGCCGAGTTCGCCGATAAATTTATGTCTGGAACGGACGGGCAAATGGAGATATTTATAGCATTCATGAAAAAAGAGAAGAGCGCTGGTGTTGATGGGTTGAAAAATCACAATTGGGAGCAGGTGGCAACATCATATAATGGCGGAAGCTGGCGCACGAAGAACCCTGATTATGCTAACAATCTCAAAAAATTCTATGAACAATTCAAGTAAATCAATTGCGCTGTTATTTGTCGCATCGTTGTCGGCGCCATTGTGTTTTGCTGGTGAGGCCATAATATTTGATCAGCCGGGTCTGATCGGATTCCGCGATGGAAGCTCAGTCTCCGGCCTCTATGATTCACGGAATGCGAAGTTTTCTTGTAGCTTCTTGTTCACGGAAGATCGGGGTAAATTGGATGCCAAAAACGTCGACGACTATATCGCTACGCCATTGCTGACTTTTGTCCTCGGTGAAAAATCACCGAATTTTGTGGACCGAAACAAAGCATTCGACATCAAAGCGAACTTATATCGGCGTGACGATGAGTGGGTTATACAAACCGAAGCCGGTCAAGCTGGGTGCGAAAATGCGACAGGAACTTTCACCTTTAGCCCTAAAGACTATCGGTCAGTCAGCTATCGAGTAACTCAACAAGTACCTGCGATCGGGATTCGGATCGCGAAGAGTAAAACAACTTTTTACGATAATCGTGATGGAAAATTTGTTGCGAGAAAGTCCTATCTTGTCTATGGAGATGGAGTGGTTGCATTAAAGACGCAAGGTGATTTTTCATACATTCGTTACGTTGGTGCCGGGCCGAGGAATGAGGGGCGCGTTACGTTTGGATGGGTGCGGACGGCGGATTTGGTTGATCCGTTTCCAAAAAGCGCGGAATGAAAGCGACGCTGAAGACGGTTACTCGGAGGTCTCACTGGTTGTGGGAGGGCCAAGCGTGTTATCTCGTGGCATCCACGATTCCCGGTGCTATTCACCAAGTTGAATGAGCGCGACAAGGACGAGTACAAAAAGATGAAGGCCGGTCAGAGCAAAGAGCGTCGATGGACCTACTCAGATATTTGTTATGCCGATCACATTCTCGGAAACTAAGTGGTGGTTGTGTGCGGCGGCGCTTTCGATTGCCGCAAGCGCGTTCGCAGAGACCGCAGCACCTAACTCGATCCGGCTATCAAATGGCCGTGAGATGCAACAGGACGGTAAGCACTTGGTCGAGGTCGATGTTGGACACCATCGCTCGGCGACGGTGCAATTGCCGCCGGCACTTCGTCGGGCCGTAGCTTCTGCATCGAGTATTGGGTTCCCATCGGCGAGCTCGAAGGTCGTCGACGGGAAGGAATTCGTATTGGTTGTTGTGAACCAGTCGTCCAGCAACAATCCGATGGGCTTCTGCGGCTCGGGACAGGAGGGCACTCTCTACGTCCTCCAAGTGAAGGGAAATGTGGCCGCTTCGAAGTATGCGATGCCCGTGCAAAGCTGTTTGAATAGCGTGTCGCTCGACACTGACGTGAACAATCGCTCACCGTACCTCGCGATCGAATGGCTAGACGGCCCGCCCGGTTTCAAGATTGCATGGACCAATATCGACGATGCTGGTCCCGTCACCCGAGAGTATCGCTACAACGGCAGTACATTCGTCGAAAGCAAGAAGTAGTTTTCGTCGAGACCGGCTGGAAAAACTTCTGCGACTTCGTCGCCAGTGAGCGGAGTAGCTCGGTCTGATCGACGAGCTCACTTGCGATCAGGTGTCGTACCTCTGAAAGTTGTGCGGTTTCCTGCGGGTAACCGAGGTTTCCATTGGAATCCCCACTCGCATGATTTCTATGCGCCTCCTTCGCTTAAGTCAAAACGACTATCATATGCATAACACAACGATCGGAGGAATGCATGGCGACCTACAAGGAACTGAAAGCCCGAGCGGAAGCATTGGCCGAGAAAGCAGAGGCTGCGCGCCTAGCTGAGGTTCAAGCTATTGTTGATGACATCCGTGCCAAGGTCGCGGAGTACGGCATTACTGAGAAGGACATCTTTGGGGTGCGTCGCGGTCAGTCTGCAAAGCACGCGAAGTCCCCGACGGAGGCGAAGTACCGCGATCCGAAGACTGGCGCAACCTGGTCGGGCCGCGGCCGCGCGCCGGCTTGGATCAAGGATGCCAAGAATCGGAATCGCTTCCTGATCGAAGGGTAAATCTCATTGGCAATATGGGGTTGTAAACTCGCTCGCTTTTCGTTATATTGACGAGGTCGGGCGCGAGGTGCGCCCAAGCGAAGCCCGCAAGCGAAAGCAAGCGGGCTTTTTTGTTTGCAACAATGCGTCAGTTCGCCTACAATCCCGGCCGCGGGGTGGAGCAGTCTGGCAGCTCGTCGGGCTCATAACCCGAAGGTCATAGGTTCAAATCCTATCCCCGCAACCAACACTGAAGCCCGCTCTGCGACAGCAAGCGGGCTTTTTGCTTTGTGCCATCGCGTGATCGAGTTGCGTTTGAGGCGGGGTGCAAGTTAGAGACCGAAGATGACTCGAGAGGCTTGCCAGGTTGGCTGGGCATTGGCCCGAGTTGCTACGGCCGCCTGACCATGTCGGCTGGATCTGTTAGTTCGAATCTCATCACCCGACCATTTATAGAAGCCCGCAAGGTGAAAGCCTCGCGGGCTTTTTCGTTTGTTCGTCCAATCCGCACGAGGTACGTCAATGCCCGCCC